>NZ_JBEXAC010000002.1:2630905-2930905 GCF_040567655.1 Chitinophaga sp. H8
TCTCTGGATACTGCCGGTGTGAAGGACAGGAAACAAAGCCGTTCCAAGTATGGTACCAAAAAGGAAAAGGCTAAGAAATAATTCATTGTAAATAGTTGTAATTTTTCAAATAAATGAGAAAGCAAGCTGCGAAAAAGTTGCCTCTGGCTCCGGATCCCAGGTTCAATGACAAATTGGTTACCCGTTTTGTTAATAACGTAATGGAGCAAGGAAAAAAGAGCATTGCCTATAAAATATTCTACGACGCGGTGGATAAAGTGAGCCAGATAACTGGTGAAAACGGTTATGAAGTGTGGAAAAAGGCATTAAATAATGTTACTCCTGCTGTTGAAGTTAGAAGCCGTCGTATTGGTGGTGCTACCTTCCAGATTCCTGCTGAAGTTCGTGCTGACAGAAAGATCTCTTTGAGCATCAAGTGGTTGATCCGTTTTGCAGGTGAAAGAAATGGTAAGAGCATGGCTGAGAAACTGGCAAATGAAATTGTAGCTGCCAGCAAAGGTGAAGGTGCTGCTTTCAAAAAGAAAGAAGATACACACCGTATGGCTGAAGCTAACAAGGCTTTCTCTCACTTCAGAATCTAATTTTTGAGCAGTTAGTTTTTGAGCAGTTAGCTATTAGCTGATTGAAGCGAAAAGAAATAGAAGCATAAGTGTAACTTATATAAATATTTAAACGGTGAGCTGATAGCTCGCCGTTTTTTATTTTAAGCTTTTAGAGGATAGAAGGAAAGAAATTGTAAGCCCTGGGCTTAGGCATAAAAAAGCGATGGACTAAATATTAGTCCATCGCTTTTTTATACGCTTCGATCAGCTAAAAGCTATTAGCCAACAGCTAAAAGCTAATTACTTAACATTCACCAGTACTTTTATCTTCCCGGTGCCGGAACCTTCAAAAGCCTGAAGGGCCTTACCAATTACCTGTCCGGGTTTTACTTTATCCGGGTCGGCTTTCATGGCATAGCCCGCGCGGCTGGCAGTAACCAGGAGGTCACCTCTTTTGATAGCTCCATTTTCATCGCATACTTTGGTAGGAATCACGCCTACCACCCCTAAAGGCACCTGATCGGTGATATCCTCCAGTGGGTTTCCTTCTGTAAGAAAGACCCCTGGTTTAGTGGCGTATACACCCGCTACAAGGGTAGAATAGGGGGTGGATGATTTTTCCATGGTTCTGTCTGTTGAGGTGGCAATGACCAGTACATCCCCAGGTTCGTAATCCGCCATCTGTCCGATCACATCAAACGCTTCTGCCAGGTCTGCACCACCTACCTGCATATTACCATTGAAAAAGCCCCGGCCTGCTTTATTGATACGGGCTACATTGGCGCCATTACTTTGAAATACGGCAATATTGCCGGAAGGCCCCCGGTGATTGGTGAGTAAAGCTGTGCCCGTACCCCTGTTTTCCACACTTACGGTGGGAGAACTGTTGGTTTCATTATAATTTATAAACCGGCCGGATATACCACTGGCAAAAGTAGGTTTCCAGGCAAACAAGGCAGCCCCGGCACCATCTGCAGTAGCTTCTACACCATCACCGTTGCCACCGGCATTGGCAGTAATACCATTACCATTACCATTGGCGATGGCTATCAAAGCGGGACCATTACCAGCAGGATTGGACTGGTAGAATAAACCACCATATCCACCGGTGCCTTCACTTACGCCAAAAATACCAGCTGTACCAAAGTTGGCAAACTGGCTGTTGACCGTACCTTTTACTGCAGCGGATGTACCCGTTACCCTGTCTACCATAAATTCTCCTGCATTACCATTCCCTACGGTTTTGGAAAGCACCACCGGATTATCATTGTCTTCATTGAATATCATGAATTCTCCGGCCCTGCCCTTACCAAAAGAGGGAACCCAGCCATATACAGCCCGGCCAGTTCCGTTAGCAGTAGCTACCACACCATCGCCATCTTTTTTGGCATTGGCAACGATCGCATTCCCATTACCTTCCTCAATGCTTATCAGGGCATGGCCATTACCTGCAGCATTAGATTGGTAGAAAAGCCCAGCTACACCACCCGTCCCGGAAGACTCACCCATTACACCAGCAGCTCCGAAGTTGCCGAAGATGGTTGTTACCTCACCTCTTATGCCAGCAGATACACTATTCGCATTATCAATCAATACATTTAGGCCATTTCCTGTGTGGCGATCCGGGATATTACCATTACTTATAGAAACAACGTCTACAGTATTGGCTTCTGTATTGGTCTTGTTAAAGTTTTCAAATTTGCCAGCCATACCGGTACTGTTACTTAGCCCTACCTGGCCCAATACGCCCACTGCGGTATTATCTGCGTTGGTAGCAATAAAACCCCGTACGCCATAACCACCACCATCATTGCGGCCTACTACAGCCCCGGCAATATTGCTGTTAGTGATGCCCACCACTGCTTCACCAGCGCCATTATTATAGCCTATGACCCCGGCGGAGGATTGTGAAGCTGTGGTGCCCCTGACACCCATACCTCCGGTACTGGTGGCATTAACTCCCGTTCCATTCCCAGTGGTACTGGCATTTATCACCGTTCCATTTCCCACAGTATTGGCATTTACGACTATATTGTTATTGGAATTATTAAAGATGGAAAAACTGGCAGGAATACCATTATTGCTGGTACCGGTGATACCTGTACCGGTATTACTGTTGGCATACACACCCGTACCATTAGCGGAGGAATTACCGTACACCCCCAGGCCATTTGGGGTGGTACCGTATACCCCCCATCCGGAGCCAGCCTGTGAGCCATAGACGCCGATCCCCAGGCCACCGGAACCATTATTGATACCCCGTAGAGCGGAGGAAAACCCACCAGGACCGGTACTGGAGACAATACCCCGGATAGCAGCAATATTGGAAGTGGTGGTATTGTTGACTCCTTCCAGCGAGGTACCATCCCCACTATTGGCAATAGAGAAAAGCGTGGCAGCATTATTCTCGTTAGCCGCGTAAGGCAACACAAAAGTACCTCCTACTGTACCGGGCGCCCATTCTACCCCATTAAATTTCAGGACATCGTTGGCTGCCGGCGCTGCATTATTTACGCCTTTGCCCTGGATGGCTTTTACGGAGGGATTAGGGTAAGTACCTGCCAGGTCACCTCCTGCCGGACCATTAGGCGGCAGAGCGGCCGGTATTACCCCAGGAGCTAATTTAGCCAGGGTAACTACGCCGTTGGCTATAACCGGATCAGGATAGGTACCGCTCAGATCTCCGCCAGCCGGTGCCCCCGCAATAGATCCCGCAGGTCCTGCTGGCCCTACAGGCCCGGCTGGCCCTATGGGCCCCATCGCTCCGGGTACCCCTGCCGGTCCTACTGGTCCTATTGGACCCACCGCTCCGGGTACTCCTGCTGGTCCCACAGGTCCTACCGGTCCAACTGCTCCGGCTGCCCCTGCCGGTCCCACAGGTCCTATTGGCCCCACTGCTCCGGGTGCTCCTGCTGGTCCCACAGGCCCTATTGGACCCACTGCTCCTGGTGCCCCTACTGGTCCCACAGGCCCTACAGGTCCCACTGCTCCTGGCACTCCCGCTGGTCCCACAGGTCCTACGGGTCCCACTGCTCCTGCCGGTCCTACAGGTCCTATTGGTCCAGCTGCTCCGGGTGCGCCAGCCGGGCCTGGAGGTCCAGCTGGTCCGGCTGTACCATTAGCCGCAAATTGTGCGAAAGGAACGCTCATGAGCTGGGAAGTCCCGAGGTCAGCAAATCCGCCCCCTGTATTTACTTCCACCTGCAGGTATTGATTGGCATCTCCCCATGGCACTCCTGCGAAGGTGCCATTGAGCGGTGTACCACGTCCTAATTGCAGGGTAAACAGTCCTAGTGCATTGGTAGTGGTGGTGTGTGATTCCTGGTATTGAACCGGACCAGCAGCCGCGCCGCCATGAATGGTGAAACGAACGGTCAGGTTTTGACTGGCCAGTACGGTACCATTATTATTACGGGCTACTGCCTGGTAGTTAATGCCAGCAAGGCCACTTTGGGCAAAAGCTCCCTGCGTAAACAAGGCTAAGAATAAAGATGACAGGTATAATAACTTTTTCATTGGATCGGTTTTATTGTTTTTTCACATTCACGTTACGGGAAGCTGGTTGTTTTACCGGGGTGGTGGTTTTTGCCGGAGCAGGTTCTTCACCTTGTTCCGGGGGAGGAAGGGCTGCTTTTTTTAAGGCAGCCGCATTGTTCGCCTCATTGTTTTTGGTGGCTTCCTCTGCTGTGACTGCTGATGGCAGCTGCTGGGTTTTGGCAGCAGCTGGAGCAGGAGCGAAGCTTTTACGTGAAATGCTGGCAGCATTGCCGGGCAATTTGCTGCCGGGAAATATCATACTTTCTATTTCCTGTTGGGTTGCTTTAGCTTCTTTGGGAAGCTGCGCATGTTTATTGGTCAGTGCTTTCGCACGTTGTTGATCTTTTGCAAAATCCGGGAATAAGCGATCAATGGATTTTTGCTGCGCCTGTATGCCGAGTGTGGCTGTTATCAAGGCGATCAGTAAGAGGCTTTTTTTCATAAAAAACGCTTTATCAGTGAGTGATAATCAGGGAATTATTTATCGTTTGAGATATTGTATACCAGGGAGAAACGCAGGGTACGCCGTTCCTGCTGACTGCCATCTGTAGGCATGAGATAGGCCATATCCAGTTCGAGCGCCTTTACACGTACCCCAAGGCCCGCGGAGAAATGTTGGCGGTACCCTTTGTTGGGATGTTCATAGAAATAACCTACCCGGGCAAAGAACTGGTGCTGGTAGGTATATTCCAGTCCGGAAGCCACTGTAAATTCCCGCAATTCTTCCTGGAAGCCTCCGGGAGCGTCTGTAAAGGAGGAGAAAATAGTTTCTGCCACGCTGCGGTCGGGGTTTCTGCCTTTTTCAATTTCATTGGTGATTTGCCCGCCGGCATCTACTTTATAGATAGGAGGGGTAGGAACGAGCAGCTTATTGATATCGACCGCCAGTGCAAACTGATGTTCCTGCGTATGTACAAACGTATATCCGCCACCTATACGTAAATTCATAGGGAGGAATGTCTGACGTTTGGTATCATCCGTATATTTCAGTTTGGTGCCAATATTGGTAAAGCTGATGCCCCAACAATACCGGTTACCGAAATCGAGGTTATCGGCGGAGTTCTGGTAATAGAGGCCCACATCACCCGCTACGGCAGATCCCGGTTTTTGTTGTAAGCCATTGAATGCACCGGCACCCAGCTGGCTACGTATGTACCTGATGGTTAGTGCCAAACCCAGGTGGTCGCCCAGTTTACGGGCATAGGTACCATCAATGGCATATTCTACTGCATGGTAGTTTTGCATCATGGTACCATTATCATCCCGGAAAGTGATTTGCCCATGATCAAAGAATTTCATGGACAGCCCTACACCTTCGGAACCGTTCCAGGTTTTATAAGCCGACAGATAACCCAGGTTACTTTTATTGTTGTTCATATCGCGCATCCAGGGAGAATAGTTAGCGCTGATACCCCAGTTGCCCGCAAATAATAGTTTAGCGGCATTGCCAAACAGGGCATTAGGGTCGGGTTCAATGCCGGTTACGACATCTCCCATGCCAGCGCTCCGTGCATCCGGGTTGATCAGCAGGAAGGTAGCACCTACGTTGACCGGACTTTGTGTTTTCTGGGCTACTGATAGCAGGGGTACTATGAGTATACCGCAAACAAAGCATATGGTAAAACAATACTTCATGATGTTGGGTTTTAAAAAGCAAAAAAGGAGGCGTCCATTTGTATGAAATGGTTTTATTGAATGATCAGTTTTTCAAAGAATACACTGGCGTTTACTTTTAGTTTTACGGTATAGATGCCTGCTGCAAACCTGTTTACCGCTATAGGAAATATTACTTTGCCAGCTCCAAACTCTTTGTATTGCTGGTAAACCAATTGTCCGGCAGTATTAAACAGCTGGAATGTTACCGTTGCATCTGTCAGGAGATCTAATTCTATTTTCAGCGTAGTGGCGGCAGGGTTAGGATACAGCATGTAGCTCAACACCGGATTTGCTCCGGGAGGTTGCTTGGGCAATACTTCCGGTTGGTTGAATCCCTGCGTAAGTATCATGCTGCCCTGGGATAAGGTCATTACAGCAGCTTCGCCTATTGTGTACTCAAATAGAATGTTGTTGACTGTGTTGCTGCCGCCGCTGCTGGCCACTACCTGTCGGTTGAGCAGTAATTGTGCCCGGGCTCCGTAAGACAACAGGAGCAGGCCGGTAAAGAGCAACAGGATTTTGCAGGAATGGTAGATCAGTTTCATATTGGAAACGGGTTAGGTGAAACAATCCGGATAGCCGGGTGATAGCGTGTGTGCGTGATCGTTTGGCACATAAAATCCCCTGCCATGTATTATACACAGCAAAAAGCGTTAAGTATTGGTAACCATCAGGGTTATCTGATACTTGTTACCACCTGTTTACAACAGGTGGAGAAGCAGCCGAGAGATAATGGGGAGTTAACACCACATGGGGGTATCCCCTGTAAGACGTACAGTTTGATTTCATGATATTTGAGATGTTTTTGGGTTGATCCGGGATCAATGATGCTTAAAGACAATCTGTTGATGGTATTCGGTAATCTTTCTGATGGTAATGTGCTCGTATTTTAGTTCTGTTCGCAAATAGTTTTTATATATGGTATTAATTTTATTTTGGTTCTTCACAAATCATAACATGGAAGCAGGGGGCAACGTTTGGGGACGTTATTTGGTAAACCTGCATATATATGTACAAATATAATAGAAAACAAATTATTTTTCACCCGGTATTTAGTTTTCGGTTGAATTTGGTATAAAAGTGGTCTTTTCGGGATAAAAAGCGGTATTTACCAATAAAATGAGGGAAAAAGGCTTGTTAAGAAGAAATAACAATTTGGCAAAGCGGGGAGTTTTATTTATTGGTAAAAATAAGTTACCTTTGCCCCCCAAATTGCATTATTACATAGTCATTTTAATATTATGGCAGACTTAAGATTTCAAAGGAACTTTGGTATTGCAGCGCACATTGATGCGGGTAAAACCACTACCACAGAACGTATCCTGTATTATACAGGTAAAACCCACAAAATAGGTGAGGTTCACGAAGGCGGGGCTACCATGGACTGGATGGCACAGGAGCAGGAAAGAGGTATTACCATTACATCTGCTGCAACCACTTGTTTCTGGAATTTCCCTACCCTTCAGGGTAAGCAGGTTGCCGATACCAAACAGTATAAATTTAACATCATTGATACTCCGGGTCACGTGGACTTTACCGTAGAGGTAGAGCGTTCCCTGCGTGTACTGGATGGTCTGGTAGCGTTATTCTGCGCTGTATCCGGTGTAGAGCCTCAGTCTGAAACCGTTTGGCGCCAGGCTAACCGTTACCGTGTACCCCGTATCGGTTTTGTTAACAAAATGGACCGTTCCGGTGCCGACTTCCTGAACGTGGTAAAACAGGTAAGGGAAATGCTGGGTGCTAACCCCGTTCCATTGGTATTGCCTATTGGTGCAGAAGACTCTTTTAAAGGAGTAGTAGATCTGATCACCATGAAAGGTATTATCTGGGATGAAGAAGGTAAAGGAGCTACTTACCAGGAGATTGAAATTCCTGCTGACATGAAAGATGAGGCAGAAGAATGGAGAGCTAAGCTGGTAGAAGCAGTAGCAGAGTATGATGACAAGCTGCTGGAAAAATTCTTCGAAGATCCTAATTCTATTTCTGAAGCTGAGATCCACGAAGCTATCCGTAAAGCTACCATCGATATCGCTATCATTCCGATGATGTGCGGATCTTCTTTCAAGAACAAGGGAGTTCAGAAAATGCTGGATGCCGTTTGCCGCTACCTGCCTTCTCCAATGGATCTGGAAGCAGTAAAAGGTACCAATCCTGATACCGGTGAGGAAATTGAGCGTAAACCAGATGCTAAAGAACCATTTGCAGCATTGGCGTTTAAGATCATGACCGATCCTTTCGTAGGCCGTCTGGCGTTCTTCCGGGCTTATTCCGGTCACCTGGATGCGGGGTCATATGTATTGAATACCCGTACCGGTAAAAATGAGCGTATCAGCCGTATTATGCAAATGCACGCTAACAAGCAGAATCCTATTGATTTCATCGAAGCTGGTGATATCGGAGCTGCTGTTGGTTTTAAAGATATCAAAACCGGTGACACCCTTTGTAATGAGGACAATCCGATCGTACTGGAAACAATGACTTTCCCAGAACCGGTAATCTCCATTGCTGTTGAGCCTAAAACGCAGGCAGACGTTGATAAAATGGGTATGGCTATTGCCAAGCTGGTAGAAGAAGATCCGACCCTGAAAGTGAAGACTGATGAGGAAACTGGTCAGACTGTACTGAGTGGTATGGGTGAGCTGCACCTGGAAATCATCGTTGACCGTATGCGTCGTGAGTTCAAGGTAGAAGTAAACCAAGGTGAACCTCAGGTAGCATTTAAGGAAGCGCTGACTCAAACTATTGAGCACCGTGAAATATTCAAGAAACAAACTGGTGGTCGTGGTAAGTTCGCGGACATTCAGATTGAGATCGGGCCTGCAGAAGGAGAATGGCTGAAAGCAAACGAAGGTAAACAACTGCAGTTTGTGAACGACATCTTTGGTGGTTCCATTCCTAAGGAGTTTATCCCGGCTATTCAGAAAGGTTTTGAGCAGTCACTGACACAAGGTGTACTGGCTAACTACCCGCTGGATAACTTGCGTGTTCGTTTATTTGATGGCTCTTTCCACCAGGTGGATTCTGATGCGATGTCATTTGAATTGTGTGCTAAAGCGGCTTTCCGTGAAGCAGCACGCAAAGCTAAACCGGTATTGCTGGAGCCTATCTTTAAAGTAGAAGTAAGCACTCCTGACCAGTACATGGGGGATGTAACAGGTGACCTGAACCGTCGTCGTGGTATGCTGGAAGGTATGGAGTCAAGAGCAGGTTTACAGGTGATCAAGGCGAAAGTGCCATTGAAGGAAATGTTCGGTTACGTAACGCAATTGCGTTCCCTGTCTTCCGGACGTGCTTCTTCCGTAATGGAATTCTCTCACTATGCTCCTGCACCTAACAACATTGCAGAAGAAGTGATCGCTAAAGTAAAAGGTAAAGTGAATGCCTAATTGACCGCAAGGTTGATTGTAAATAACAGAAGGGTTATCCTGCTTCCCGCAGGGTAACCCTTCCGCTTTTTAATAACTTTTTCTTTTTTTTAATCCCGGCTAGGGGGATACCCGGCATATATACGTCAATAGGTAGAATAACCATGCTCTGGTAGCTTTTTATATACCAATTGACCGATATGTCTGTACTAGCTTTATCATCTACACCTACAGCTGGAGTTTCCGGACCGGATGCGTTATTGGTAAATACCGCCGGTCTGGATCTCATTTTACCCTGCTGGAATCCGTCTGACAATTGGGTAAACATGCTGGCCCAGCATTACCAGGAAGTACAACAGCTCATGGAGCATGTACCTATACAGCTGATCGTGGTGAACGATGGTTCTACCCAAAACTTTACTGCTGCACAGATTTTTCAGCTGGAAACGGTGATTCCGGGCATAATAGTCGTGAATTATGCTGCTAACAGGGGGAAAGGTTATGCTGTGCGGGAAGGGGTAAAAATGGCCCGGTATGACCTGCAGGTATATACCGACCTTGATTTTCCTTTTGGCGTAGAGGCGGTTAAACATGCCTATGATAAATTGTTATCCGGCGCAGATGTAGTAGCCGGAGAAAGGGGGGCCGCCTATCTGGACCGTTTGCCCCGGAAAAGGCGTATTATAACCCGTATCAGCCGGATGATGAACCAGTATGTATTACAGCTGAAAGTAGCAGATGCCCAGGCAGGTTTAAAAGGGTTTAATAAATATGGCAAAGCAGTACTGCTGTCTACCAAAATAGATGGTTTTTTGTATGACAGTGAGTTTATGTACCGCGCCGGGAAAAGCCGCCAGCTGCGTATTGCTCCGGTAACCGTGCACTGCAGGGCAGGCATCCGCTTTTCTTCTTTTAAAATAAAGCTGTTATTGAAAGAATTTAGAAATTATCTGCGTATTATAGCTGCCAATCAGGGTTAAAATTTATGAAGCCGGACAAAAAGTTGTTGATTAGTGTAGATGTGGAGGAATTTGATATCCCCGAAGAGTTTGGGCAGCAGGTACCTTTGCAGGAGAAGCTGGAAGTATCCAGGCGTGGCCTGGAGCGGACCCTGGAATTGTTTGAACGGTACCATGTACGGGCTACTTTTTTTATCACTGCTTATTGGGCGCAGCATTATCCGGAGCTGGTCAGGCAAATGGCAGCAACACATGAAATCGCCTCCCACGCTTATTACCATAGCAGTTTCAAGGAATCAGACCTGGAGAGTTCCAGGCTGGCATTGCAGGAAATCAGCGGACAGCAGGTATACGGGTTCAGGATGCCGCGGCTACGCCAGGTAAATATGACCGCATTAAAAGCAGCCGGATACACCTACGATGCTTCTGTAAACCCCACCTGGATGCCAGGACGTTATAACAACTGGCACCTGCCAAGAACCCTGTTCCGCGAAAAAGAAATGTGGATTATTCCTTCTTCCGTATCTCCCATCTGCCGGTATCCTGTATTCTGGTTGAGTGTAAAAAACGCCCCTTTATGGATGTCCCGGCATTTCAGTAAAACGATCCTTAAACGCGATAAATACCTCTCTTTTTACTTCCATCCCTGGGAGCTGGCCGAGCTGGAGGGTTATTCCCTGCCTGGCTATATCAGCCGTATGTCCGGTAATAAAATGCGGGATAAGATGGAGGGCTTCTTACAATTTTTACAGCAGCAAGGCCAGTTTTGTGCACATCGGGATTTTTTGGAAGCTAATAGCTGATTTCCACCACTTTATCCGCATTTCCGCCATTGCTGGTACACAGGTATACCCTGCCGGCAGGGGATATACAGACATCGCGCAGACGGCCAAAGGCGTTCGTAAAATAAGTTGTTGTACCGGTAACACTTTTACCATCTGCCCCTAGTTTTAGCTGATAGAGGCGCCGGCCTTTCAGGGTGGTCAGGAGCAGGGAATTTTTCCATTGCGGGATGCGGTCATGGTTATAGTAATCCATCCCGGAGGTAGCTACGGTACTGTTTCCGGAAGACCATACAGGTTGTTTTACATTGTTGGCATTACAGAAGGTGGCTTCGCCCGGTTGATCGCAGGGCCCTTCCACATTGGGCCAGCCGTAGTTGCGTTGTTTCTCAATGATATTTACCTCATCTTCAATATTTTGCCCATGTTCTGAGCTGTACAGCGTGTTATCAGTTTGTACCAGCCCTTGGGGATTGCGGTGTCCGTAGCTCCATACAGGGTTGTTGGGGAATGGATTATCAGCCGGAATGCTGCCATCCAGGTTGATCCGGAGTATTTTCCCATTGGGAGCAGCCGTATTTTGGGCAACAGCCGATTGGCCGGCATCTCCGGTAGAGATCCATAGTTTTGGAGCAGCTCCTGTACTGATCAGCAAACGGGCACCATTGTGGATATTGCCCGCGTTTATGTTGTCCAGCAGTGTAACCGGGGAGGAAAGAGCGCCGTTCCCGTAGGTATAGCGGACTACTTTTTCTGTATAGGTCCCGCTTTTATCGTAATTATAGATCACATATACATAGGGTTGGGTATTAAAATCAGGGTGTAAAGTCATGCCAAGCAGGCCACCTTCTCCCATTGCCTTTGCCTCGCTGATCCTAAGCAGTGGGATTACCTGACCCGTTTTGGGGACAATGCGGCTGATCTGTCCATTTCTTTCCGTCATCCATATGTGGTCATCTGGCCCCCAGTGTATTTCCCAGGGGAAATTAAGTCCTTCAACTACTGTACGGATGCTGTCTGCTGGCCATTCTTCGTCCCGGGCAGGTGGTTTGGCCTCTTTTTTGCAGGAGGCAGTTGGTAGTAGCATTACCCAAAGGATAATGGGAAGTAGCAAGGAAAGATATTGAAGGGGCTTCATTGGTATATACAGTTTACTTACTAATAAAACGTACAATAGGATCATTTATATATGAGGAGCACAGTTTGTGTAGCAAACGGAGATATTTTTTACAAAAAGTGACCGGACTGTTTTTTTATATTTTTATGCTAAGATGTATGTTTATTAGCTTCATTTACAGTACTTTTGTGTAAACGTTTCATATACGTTCCTGTGAATGAATGCCCTGTGTGTAAATGGTCATGTATCCCCATTATCCCCAACCTGTCACAAGTAGCTCTTTTTGTTCAGTTCATGTTTATCTATAGTAATATTTCACTGTGTGAGAAGCAAATCATTGTACAACCTTTTTGCATGGAAATAGTTATTACAGCAGCGTTTATTTGTTAAAACTAAAATTAAGATTATGAAAAAAATTTGTCACTTAACCCTTGTCATGTTTGCAATGTTGTTTGGATCCACAGCCATGGCACAAACCCAGAAAGGCAATTTAATGGTAGGGGGCGACCTTACTAACTTTGGCTTTAATTTTCAGAAAGGCAGCACCAAATTTGATTTTAATCTGACACCAAAACTAGGGTATTTTATTAAGGATGATCTGGCCTTGGGAGGTTATGTAAACTTCGGGCTTTCCACTGCAAAAGGTGCCGGCTCTACAGTAGATTATGGCATTGGTGCATTTGGACGTTATTTCATCAATGATAAGAATGTAAAGAAGCTGGAGTTTTCGAAGAGAGCTCGTTTCTTTGTGGAAGCGAATGCAGGTTTTGCAGGAACTAATCCGGCAAGCGGGGCTTCTACAAATGGATTAAACCTTGGAGCAGGACCTGGTCTGGCTTATTTTATTACGCCAAATGTGGCTTTGGAAGCATTGGTAAAGTATGATCTGATTGTTGGTTTTGGTAATTCTGTTACTTCTAACCAGCTGGGCTTTAACTTAGGCTTCCAGATTTACTTACCTACTGCAAAAGCTAAACAGATTATCCGGGAGGAGCAGCGCTAAGCAGTTAAAATACTACCGTTTTTATAAAGAAAGCTGTCAGTGTACTGGCAGCTTTTTTTGTGGGTAGCATTACAAAGATGGGGTACTGAAAAGGGGGAGGAGTAGTTGTTAATAACTGCTGAACGAAATGATTATCTGCATATTAAGTGAATAAACTGAATGGCGCGATTATCACCATTAGCCCTTATTTTAGCGGGAGCGTTGCCAATATTGGCCGCTTATTGGGAATGCCGAAAACCAAATAAATAGAGTAGGCTCAATTCACCCTAAAACCTTTTCTATGTTAAGCACTATTTTAGCAGCTGTGTTAAAGTTTGTAAGCATTGTAGCTGGTGGGCTATAAAATTATTTCACTTTGAGGTAGTGAAATATTGAGGTTTAACCACAGTTTTTTTGGTTGAAGCTCCGGTAGTCCGGAGCTTTTTTTGTGCCTGGAAATGGAGGAGGCAGGGGTAAGGAGCCGGAAAGGGTGGGTGGGAGGATATTGGGAATGATGGTGGCGGGGAGCTGGTGGGATCATGCCGGATGGGAAAAGGGGGAGTCTGATATTGGGTGAATGGAACTACCATTAAAATGCTGAATAGAATGAATTGAACTTATTGAAAATGAATGGAATGAATGACCTCCTTATAAACAATACCTCCTATATTAGTGCTAAGTTTAATGTGCATATAGTTAATTGGGATTGCCGAAAACCAAAGAAACAGAGTAGGTATAACCATATCCTAAAAATGTTCAACATGGATTTTCTTAGCAGATTGTTGCAAACATTATTGGCACTTTTGAAATCTTTAACCGGAGGTCTTTAATAGCCCCGGTATTAAGAAAGAGGTTGTCTAACACCCTTATGAACTCCAGGCATTTGTTCTGGAGTTTTTTTATACTACAGGTTAAGCGGATATCCGGTGCCTTCATGCAATGAACAGCCGGTCTGAAAGCATTGATAATGAATAAAATGAATGACATTATTATTAATAATTGCTCCTAATTTTAAAGCGTGCTTTATACACATTGAACTTTTGGGATTGCCGAAAACCAAATTAAGAGAGTAGGCGGAAACTTATGAAAAACCGTACATTATGGACTTGCTGAATCAACTGTTAGCATTAGTACTGGGATTGGTTAAATCCTTACTGGGGGGCACTGGTTTACCATTCTAAGTAAATCAGGCTCAGTACGCTAAATTTTATTGTACTCAAAAAAGGCTGTTTTTCCGATGATGGAAGGCAGCCTTTTTTCATGGAAAACGGGGAGGGAGGAGGTGTTGTTTGAGGAATGTGGATAATGGGGTGGCGGTGGATAAAATCGCGGAAAAATAAATGTGCAAAATGATGGCTTTTCCATCTCTTTTTCTATATTTGTTTCCCTGGTTTGAAAAAATGCGTAAAAAGATTTAAAAAATAATCAGGGACTATTTAGAGGGCGATAAGCCTGTGGATAATTTTATTAAGACATAGAGTATCAACGATTTGTGACACCCCGTCAGCATGCCCAATAAGATGAAAAGCCCTGGGATTGAGGAGTAATAACTGCTTTTATCCACCTATCTTCCTGATTTCTTCTCAAAATTGTTTGCCGAATAAAAAAAACAAATTACCTTTGCCCTCCCAAATTGTAAAGGGAAAAAAAGAAGAAGTTCATTGCATATGTCTCAGAGAATAAGAATCAAGCTGAAGTCCTACGATCATAACCTGGTAGACAAGTCTGCTGAGAAGATCGTTAAAACCGTGAGAAACACGGGTGCCGTGGTAACAGGTCCAATACCTTTACCCACAGAGAAGAAGATTTTTACGGTACTGCGTTCTCCGCACGTAAATAAGAAAGCGCGCGAGCAGTTCCAGTTATGTACGCACAAGCGTTTACTGGATATTTATACGTCTTCTTCCAGAACTGTAGACGCGCTGAGTAAGCTCGATTTACCTTCTGGGGTTGAAGTGGAAATTAAAGCATAGGACTTCAGAAGTGGGTAAAAGGCCCACTTGAGGTATTTTGTAACGTATAATAGGTCACACCTTCCGGGTGGCCGCCCAATAAAGTATTTAAACCGCCCATCCTGGGGAGAGCAAGAACACCCCCAGGCGCTGGGTAAAATCATATAACAAATGAAAGGTATTATTGGTAAAAAGATTGGTATGACCAGTATCTTCGAGGCCAATGGTAAGCAAACAGCTTGTACCATTATCGAAGCAGGTCCATGCGTTGTAACACAGGTTAAGACCCAGGAGTCTGACGGTTACACCGCTATTCAGGTTTCTTTCGGAGAAAAGAAAGAAAAGAACACCACAAAGGCAGAATTGAATCACTTCGCGAAAGCAAGCACCTCTCCCAAACGTTTTGTAAAAGAATTACGTAACCCAGATGTTGAAAAAGCCCTTGGTGAATCTATCACCTGCGAAATATTTGCAGAAGGCGAAACTGTAGACATCGTAGGCACTTCCAAAGGTAAAGGTTTCCAGGGTGTTGTAAAACGCCACGGCTTCAGCGGTGTGGGTGAAGCATCCCACGGCCAGCACGACAGAAGCAGGGCTCCTGGTTCTATTGGTGGTTCTTCTTATCCTTCCCGTGTATTTAAGGGTATGCGCATGGCAGGCCAAACTGGTAACGAAAGAGTGAAAGTGAAAGGCTTAAAGATCCTGAAGATATTCCCTGAAAAGAATTATATCCTGGTAAGTGGTTCCGTTCCCGGCCACAATGGTTCAATCGTTTTAATCCAGAAGTAACATGCAAGTCGATATTTTTAATATAGAAGGTAAGAAAACCGGAAGATCTATTGAGCTTCCTGAAGAGATATTTGGTGTAGAACCGAACAACCACGTGATCTACCTGGCTGTAAAGCAATTCCTGGCCGCTCAGCGCCAAGGTACGCATAAGGTGAAAACCAGAGCAGAAGTGAAGGGTGCGTCCCGTAAACTGCACAAACAAAAAGGTACCGGTGGTTCCCGTAAAGGTAACATCCGTAACCCACTGTACAAAGGTGGTGGTACCATCTTCGGGCCTAAGCCTCATAGCTACGCCTTTAAGCTGAACAGGAAAGTGAAAGATCTGGCTAAGATCTCTGCCCTTTCTGTAAAAGCTAAAGAAAACAGCATTATCGTATTGGAAGATGTGAAATTTGATGCACCAAAGACTAAACAGTTTGTAAGCATCCTGAAGAACTTAAACATCAATGTAGCCGGTAAAAAGACCATGTTCATTTTACCAGAATACAATGACAATGTTTACCTGTCTTTAAGAAACATTCCTACTGTGGCTGGTACTATGCTCAGTGATGTTAATACTTATGACATCATGAACAGTAACTACCTGGTGTTTACAGAAAGTGCTGCTAAAATCTTTACAGAAGAGCCAATTGCAGCAGAAGCGTAAACATTGTTGTCATTGGCAGCAATACAGATAAGCGAGAAATCAAATACAAAAAACAAGCTAAGCGCTAACCGCTAATAGCTAAACGCTATACAAGATGAGACTTTCAGACGTTTTAATCAAACCAGTGGTATCTGAAAAGGTGAACAAAGCCACCGATAAATTTAACCGCTACTACTTCATCGTTGACAAAAAAGCCAACAAGCTGGAGATCAAGAAAGCAGTGGAAGAGTTTTATGGTGTGACTGTTGGAGACGTGAATACCATGGTAATGCCGGGTAAAGCTAAGACCCGCTTTACTAAAGCTGGTTTTATATCAGGGAAAAAGCCTTCTTATAAAAAGGCAGTGGTAACCCTGGCCCAAGGAGAAACTATAGATCTGTATGCTAACATATAGTGCGCAATACCGCAGCAATGCGGGATTGATGGATGTATATGCAGATCACTTTATAATTAATAATTAACATTTAACTTTTTAGGAAGTAATGGCACTGAAGAAATTCAAACCGATGACAGCCGGTACCCGTTGGAAAATAGGCAATGCTTATGCAGAGCTGACTTCGGATACCCCTGAGAAGAGCCTCCTGGAGCCACTGTCCAAAAGCGGTGGTAGAAACGCGCAGGGCCGCAGGTCTATGCGTTACATAGGTGGTGGTAACAGACAACATTACCGTATCATTGATTTCAAACGTGATAAGGAAGGAATTCCGGCAACTGTTAAGACCATTGAATATGATCCTAACCGTAGTGCATTTATCGCGCTGGTAGTGTATGCTGATGGTGAAAAACGTTACATCATTGCCCCACAAGGCTTACAGGTAGGTACTACCGTATCCAGTGGTGCAGATGCTGCTCCGGAAGTGGGTAACGCTTTACCGTTAAAGAACATGCCACTGGGTACTGTGGTACATAACATTGAACTGCAACCTGGTAAAGGTGCCGCGATCGCAAGAAGTGCCGGTACTTATGCACAGTTGTCGAACAAGGAAGAAAAATATGCCGTATTGAAAATGCCATCCGGTGAACTGCGCAAGGTGTTAAGCACTTGTAAAGCAACTGTTGGTACTGTTTCTAACTCTGATCACGCGCTGGAATCCATCGGTAAAGCTGGTGCCAACGTATGGAGAGGTATCCGTCCACGCGTTCGTGGTGTAGCCATGAACCCGGTAGATCACCCAATGGGTGGTGGTGAAGGTAAATCTTCCGGAGGCCATCCAAGATCCAGAACTGGTAAATATGCGAAAGGTCTGAAAACAAGGAAACCGCATAAGAGTTCTGATAAGCTGATCATCAGCAGAAAAAACGGTAAAAAATTATAATATTTTGAAATCCGGGTTCCGGAAGTAATTGCGGAGCCCGGGTAGAAAAACTATAAATAAGAAAACATGGCTCGTTCCATTAAAAAAGGTCCTTACATCGACTTTAAATTAGAGAAGAAAGTAGAAAAAATGAATGAGGGCACCAAAAGGTCTGTAATCAAGACCTGGAGCCGTCGGTCTACTATCACTCCTGATTTTGTAGGTCACACCTTCGCAGTACACAATGGCAACAAATTTATTCCTGTTTATGTAACGGAATTTATGGTTGGTCATAAACTGGGTGAATTTGCGCCGACACGCAATTTCAGAGGACACGCAAACAAGAAAATGTAGTAATTATAGTTTGAGAGTTTGAGGTTTGAAGTTGCTGGTGATAGTATCAAACGTCAAACATCAGACATCGAACATCAAACAATAAATAAGAAATTTAATAACAATGGAAGCAGTAGCTAAGCTTAGTAATAATCCTACATCTACCCGCAAAATGCGTTTGCTGGCAGATCTGATCCGTGGTTTGGATGTGGAAAAGGCTTTGAATATTTTGAAATTCCATCCTAAGCACCCAAGCGTACCTCTGGAAAAGCTGTTGGTATCTGCCATTGCTAACTGGAAAGTGAAGAATGAAGGTGCAAGGGTTGAGGATGCTAATCTTCATGTGAAAACTATTTTTGTAGACGGTGGCCGTATCCTGAAAAGAATGCGCCCTGCTCCGCAAGGAAGAGGATACCGTATCCGTAAAAGAAGCAACCACGTAACGATTGTTGTAGACAGCCGTGTGGTGGCCGAAGAAAAGGTAGCTAAATAGTAGAAATTTAAAGTATTAAACTCATATAAACCAGGAACATGGGTCAGAAAACAAATCCTATTGGTAACAGGTTAGGTATCATCAGAGGATGGGACTCCAATTGGTATGGTAGCAAAAAAGATTACGCTACCAAGCTAATCGAAGATAACAAGATCAGAACTTACCTGAATGCCCGTATTAATAAAGGTGGTATTTCACGTGTTGTGATCGAAAGAACTTTGGGTAAGCTGATTATCACAGTTCATACTTCTAAACCTGGTATCATTATAGGTAAAGGTGGTAATGAAGTTGATCGCATCAAGGAAGAGCTGAAGAAATTGACCGGCAAGGAAGATGTACAGATCAACATTCTGGAAATCCGCCGTCCTGAAATGGATGCCAATATCGTAGCAGAAACAATTGCCAAACAAATAGAAAGCCGTATTAACTACAAGCGTGCTATTAAAATGGCGATTGCAACTGCCCTGAGAATGGGAGCTGAAGGTATCAAGGTAAAAATCAGTGGCCGTTTAGGTGGTGCTGAAATTGCCCGTTCAGAAGAAATGAAGCAAGGTCGTGTACCTTTGCACACTTTCCGTATGGACATTGATTACGCTTCCCTGTTTGCTTTAACCGTTTATGGTAAAATAGGTATCAAGGTATGGATCTGTAAAGGTGAAGTACTGGGTCAGCGCGATCTTAACCCTAACGTACTCACCGGTAAAGAAGGTGATAACCGCGGTGGTGAAAGAAGACCAGGTGATCACGGTGGTGAAAGAAGAGATCATGGCGACAGAAGAGAGCGCGGTGGTGACAGAAGAGGTGGTGGAGAACACCGTGGCGGCGGCCGCAGATAATACGTTGGGTAATACCGGCGAGAAAGGATTAACAAATTACTATTAACATTAACAACATAGACAATGTTACAGCCAAAGAGGACGAAACACAGGAAGATGCATAAAGGCCGCATCAAGGGAAATGCCAAGCGTGGTGCTGCACTTTCCTTTGGTACTTTCGGTCTTAAAGCATTAGAACCTAAGTGGATCACTGACAGGCAGATTGAAGCTGCGAGGGTAGCGCTTACCAGACACATGAAACGTGAAGGTAACGTATGGATCCGCATTTTCCCTGACAAACCTATTACTGCTAAGCCATTAGAAGTGAGGATGGGTAAAGGTAAAGGTGCTCCTGACCATTGGGCAGCAGTAGTGAAGCCCGGCAGAATTTTATTTGAAGCAGACGGCGTATCCATGCAAGTTGCTAAAGAAGCAATGGAATTGGCTGCTCAGAAACTGCCTATCAAAGTAAAATTCGTAATGAGCCGCGACTACGTAGCTTAATTACCCGGATAGTCAATAAATCACATACACTGGATGGCTGATCCGTCTGCCACCAGAAACCTGAAACAAACATAATACAATGGCAAAAGAAAAGCTGGATCTGAAAGGCCTGAGCGAGCAAGACCTGAGAGAGAAAATCTCTGCGGAAGAGTTACGCTTGAAGAAAATTTCCTTCAGTCATGCGATTACGCCTATCGAAAACCCAATGATCATTCGTGGGGTAAGACGTGATATCGCGCGTATGAACACTGAATTGCGTAAAAGACAATTAGGGCTTTAATCCTTGCCCTCCCGGGGGCCTGGATTGATCAGTACTGAATATAATCACATTTATAGCTTCCCTGCCGGGAGGTGTGGAAAGGTAAAAATACTTTCAAAATGATCGAAAGAAAATTAAGAAAAACCAGGACCGGAGTTGTATCCAGCAATAAAATGGATAAAACTGTTACCGTAGCCGTTGAGCGTAAGGTAAAACACCCGATCTATGGTAAGTTCGTAAAGAAAACTACCAAGTTTATGGCGCACGATGAAAAGAATGAGTGCAGCATAGGCGATATCGTAAAAATTATGGAAACCCGTCCTCTGAGCAAAAACAAATGCTGGAGAATGGTGGAAGTAATCCAGAAGGTAAAATAATTTATTATTGTTTCAAGCTGTATACCGGTGTTCCCGGGTCCAGCCGCTGACTAAACAAAGAACAAGACAAAACTCATTACGATGATACAACAAGAATCAAGGCTGAATGTTGCTGATAATAGCGGTGCTAAAGAAGTACTCTGCATCCGTGTATTAGGCAACTCCGGCCAGGACTATGCTAAAGTAGGCGATAGGATTGTGGTGACCGTAAAAGATGCTATTCCTGGTGGTGGCGTTAAGAAAGGAACAGTTACAAAGGCTGTAATTGTTAGAACTAAAAACAAATTACGCCGGAAAGACGGTTCTTATATCCGCTTTGACGACAATGCCGTTGTATTGCTGAATAACTCAGACGAGCCCCGCGGTACCCGTATTTTCGGACCAGTGGCCCGTGAACTGAGGGACAAAGGATATATGAAAATTATATCCCTGGCACCTGAAGTGTTGTAAGCAACTGAAAGCTGAAAGCATAAATCCGGAAACGGAGGGGCCCAAAAGCCGGAAATTGTCAAATTAGGCTTAACGCTTTGTGCTTTCAGCTTTATCACTTATCTTTGCAGCCCGTTTCCAAAACGAGAAAAACAATTAATCAAGCGAAACCAATGTTTCGCTTGGCGTTTATAAACAAACAAAGTAATGAAAACTAGATTCAAGCCTAAGTTCAACATTAAGAAAGGCGACCTGGTAGCGGTAATTGCCGGCGACGACAAGGACAGGACCAAACCACGCAAAGTGCTGGAAATGCTTCCTGAGGCAGGCCGTATCCTGGTGGAAGGTGTTAATATTATCACCAAACACACCAAGCCTACTGCACAGAATACCAAAGGTGGTATTGTAAAGCAGGAAGCTCCTATTGCTATTTCTAACGTAATGTTGTGGGATGCGAAGGCTGGTAAACCTACCAAAGTAAACAGGCAGAGAGAAAACGGAAAATTAGTTCGTATCGCTAAAAAATCAGGGGAGGTAATCAAATAATGGCAAACACTACATATATCCCAAGGTTGCAGACTAAATACCGCGAAGAAGTGGTGTCTGCTCTGATGAAAAAATTCAATTACAAAAGTGTAATGCAGGTACCCCGCCTGGTGAAAATCTGCCTGAACCAAGGTATCAATGGTGCGGTTGGTGATAAGAAATTAGTAGACGTTGCAGTAGACGAAATGACCCGTATTGCTGGTCAGAAAGCTATCGCTACCATGTCTAAGAAAGATATTTCCAACTTTAAGTTGAGAAAACACATGCCTATTGGTGCACGCGTTACACTGCGCAGTACTAATATGTATGATTTCCTGGATCGTTTGATCGCTGTATCCCTTCCCCGCGTGCGCGACTTTAAAGGGGTGAACGAAAAAGCGTTCGATGGCCGTGGTAACTATACCATGGGTATCACAGAACAAATCATTTTCCCGGAAATTGACATCGATAAAGTAACCCGGATGACCGGTATGGATATCACTTTTGTTACTACGGCAAATACCAATGAAGAAGCTTACGAGCTGCTGAAAGAAATGGGTATGCCATTCAGAAACATGAAAAAAGATAACCAAAACTAAGTATAAATAGATGAAGGCTCGCAGCTAACCAGGTATCCTGGCAAACTGGGAGCAGTAGTCTGAAACCTAAATAAAATTATGGCAAGAGAATCCGTAAAAGCCAGACAAAGGAAAAGGGAAGCAATGGTAGCCAAATTTGCTGAAAAACGCGCTGCACTGAAAGCAGAAGGCGATTATGCAGCTTTGGACAAACTACCTAAAAATGCATCTCCGGTTCGTCTGCACAACAGATGCCAGCTGAGCGGTCGTCCTAAGGGCTACATGCGTCACTTTGGTCTGTGCAGAAACATGTTCCGTGACCTCGCACTGGCAGGTAAAATCCCTGGCGTTAGAAAAGCCAGCTGGTAAGCACTATTGCGCCGGTACTTTTACAGCGATGCAGTTCCTGCCACCTGTAAAGACTGACCGTAAACAGTTATTTGAATTGATTCCTATCTATTACTGACTGGATATCGCATTGTAAAACATTAAGCAAAACAGAAACAATGGTTACTGATCCAATAGCAGACTTCCTGACAAGAATCCGGAACGCGCAAATGGCCACTCACCGGATCGTTGAAATTCCGGCATCCAAGCTGAAAAAACGTATTACTGAAATACTGTACGATAAAGGTTATATCCTGAAGTACAAGTTTGAAGAAGATAACAAACAAGGTGTTATCAAGATCGCATTGAAATACGATCCTCAGACTAAAGTACCTGCTATACAGGAATTGCACCGTATCAGCCGTCCAGGCTTACGTCAATATGCTAAACCAGAAGAGTTTAAACGTGTGAAGAATGGTTTAGGTATAGCTATCATCTCTACTTCCAAAGGTGTAATGACCGATAAGGAAGCCAAAGCTCAAAATGTAGGCGGCGAAGTAATTTGCAGCATCTATTAATATATTGGTTGATAAAGGCCTGTTTATAGACAGGCCTTATCAACTGAAAAAGGCGTGTCTGACAATTAAGCTCTCTATACGGCGCTGAACACGGAACGCTGGATATCAAATAATCAACTTTAAACTAAAGTTATGTCTCGTATAGGTAAAAGTCCTATCAAGTTAGCGACAGGTGTTACAGTATCTGTTTCTCCGGCTAATGAAGTAACCGTAAAAGGTCCTAAAGGTGAATTGAAGAAAGTCATCGACAGGGACATGAAGGTAGAAGTTAAGGATGGTGTGTTGACTGTGATCCGTCCAACTGAGCAGATCCGTCACAAAGCATTACACGGTTTATACCGCGCATTGCTGTCTAACATGGTTATTGGTGTAACTGATGGGTTCAAAAAACAACTGGAACTGGTAGGGGTAGGTTATAAAGCTACTAACCAGGGCCAATTGCTGGATCTGGCATTAGGTTATTCTCACAATATCATCTTTGAAGTACCTAAGGAACTGAAGGTAGCTACCTTAACTGAAAAAGGTCAGAACCCTAAGATTATGCTGGAAGGTATTGACAATCAACTGCTGGGTCAGGTAGCCGCAAAACTGCGCAGCCTGCGTAAACCAGAGCCTTACAAAGGTAAAGGTGTTCGTTACAGCGATGAAGTGGTACGTAAGAAAGCTGGTAAGTCAGCTGGTAAATAATTATAGTTACCTGTTGCCTGAATACTACAGGCAACAGGTTGCTTAAACTAAAACGTTAAAATCGCCCGGCAGCATCGGGTGAACTAAATAAACAAGAAATGAGCACAATACTTAATAGGAGACAGAAAATCCGCTTCCGCATCCGTAAAAAGGTTGCAGGAACTCCACAAAAGCCAAGATTATCTGTATTTCGCAGCAACAGCGATATCTATGTGCAGCTGATTGATGATACCAATGGCGTAACTTTGGCATCTGCATCTACCAGAGATAAAGATATCAAGGCACAGGCAGGTAATAAATCAGAAAAATCCAAGCTGGCAGGTAATGCAGTAGCAGTTAAAGCAAAAGCATTAGGCATCGCTGAGTGTGTTTTTGACAGAGGCGGATATTTATATCATGGCCGCGTAAAAAGCCTGGCAGACGGAGCGAGAGAGGGTGGCCTCCAGTTCTAATTCCAACATCCGGATTTTCCGGACAAGGGAACATTTAAACAAATAATCTGAAATTGTAATTCTTAATAAATAAAATGGCAAAGAATTCATTCAATAAAGTAAAGGCCGGTGACCTGGAGTTGAAAGAAAAAGTGGTGGCCATCAACCGTGTTACCAAAACTACCAAAGGCGGTCGTACATTCAGTTTCTCCGCTTTAGTGGTTGTAGGTAATGAAAACGGCGTGGTAGGTCATGGTTTAGGTAAAGCGAAGGAAGTACAGCAAGCTATCACTAAAGGTATTGACGATGCTAAAAAGAACCTGATCCAGATTCCGATCATGCATGGTACTATTCCTCATGATCAGTTTGCAAAAGAAGGTGCTGCCAAGGTATTGATCAAACCAGCCGCTCATGGTACCGGTGTACTTGCAGGTGGTTCTATGCGTGCTGTATTGGAAAGTGCAGGTCTTACGGATGTATTGGCAAAATCATTAGGTTCTGCTAATCCTCACAACGTGGTAAAAGCTACGTTTAAAGCCTTAGGTCTGTTGCGTGAGCCTATCAGCGTAGCTAAAACCAGAAGCGTATCTCTGAAGAAAGTATTTAACGGATAATTAGAAGTTTGCAGTCTTCAGTGAGCAGTTGGCATAAGCCAGCTTTGTAAACTGTGAACTGCCAGCTGTAAATTTATACACATGGCAAAGATTAAGATCACTCAAGTAAAAAGTGGTATTGACCGTCCTGAAAGGCAGAAACTGACCTTGAAAGCACTGGGGCTGAAGAAAATGAACGCTTCTGTAGAAGTTGAGGCTACTCCTCAGGTGTTGGGTATGGTGACTAAAGTGAATCACCTGGTAAAAGTAGAAGAAGTTAACGCTTAATACACTGCGGTGTAGTTATCTGTTAAATTTCTTATATTTGCCGCCGGTACTTTAGGAATTACACATTATATTTAAAAGCGAGCGGTTAATTTCCGCGTAAGTAAAAAAAATTGAACTATGAATCTGCATTCATTACAACCTGCACAAGGTTCCGTACATAAAGAAAAGCGCCTCGGTCGCGGTGAAGCCTCCGGTAAAGGTGGTACCTCTACTAAAGGTAATAAAGGTGGTCAGTCCCGCGCTGGTTATAGCAGCAAAAGAGGACATGAAGGTGGTCAGATGCCAATTCAGCGCCGCTTACCTAAACGCGGTTTTAAAAATAATAACCGTGTTGAATACCAGGTATTTAATCTGGGTCAACTGGATCACCTGGTTGAAAAATATGGTCTGCAGGAGTTTAGCCTTGAGAACTTATATATGAATGGCCTGGTCAATAGAACTGCAAAAGTTAAGATTCTGGGCCAGGGAGAACTGAAAGCTAAGGTTACTGTAAAAGTGAACGCGATCAGTGAAAAAGCAAAGCAGGCCATCGAAACAGCAGGTGGATCAGTAGAACTGGTATAAGACTTTACGACTGAGGAGACGCCTACGGAGTAGTGCGTCTTTTCATATTTAATAGCGCTATTAAACCTTTATCTTCCTGTGAAGAAATTTATCGACACGATTAAGAATATTTGGAGCATTGAAGATTTGCGTAACCGCATCTTAACTACTTTGCTTCTGATCCTCATTTACCGCGTAGGATCCTATATCGTATTACCCGGCATTGATGCGAATTTGTTGGACAACTTCTCTGAGAAATCTAATCAGGGTATCCTGGGATTGTTCAATATGTTTGCAGGTGGATCGTTTTCTAGGGCGTCAATATTCGCATTGGGCATCATGCCTTACATCTCTGCGTCTATTGCCATTCAGTTGTTAACGATTGCGGTACCCTACTTCCAGAAATTACAGAAGGAAGGTGAAAGCGGCAGAAAAAAAATCACGCAGTATACCCGTTTACTCACTGTGGTAGTGACTGCTTTCCAGGCCAGCGCTTATGTGGCTTACCTGCGTAATCAGTCTGGTGGTGCTATCATTGCAGAATATGGAACCTTCTTCTTCTGGCTTTCCACTACAGTAATTCTTACAGCAGGTACCTTGTTTGTAATGTGGCTGGGTGAAAAGATCACGGATAAAGGTATCGGTAATGGTACTTCCATCATTATCATGGTAGGTATCCTTGCCCGTTTGCCACAGGCGTTGCTGCAGGAGTTTACCTCCAGGGCAACAACCGGTAGCATACTGGTATTCCTGATTGAAATAGCGGTATTTATACTTATCACGGTAGGACTTATTTTGCTGGTACAGGGTACCCGTAAGATTCCGGTAAACTACGCGAAACGTATTGTTGGTAATAAGCAATATGGTGGAGTACGCCAGTTCATTCCCCTGAAGGTGAATGCAGCGGGTGTAATGCCTATCATCTTTGCCCAGGCCATTATGTTTATACCTGCTACTGCGATTGGTTTTGCTACTTCTTCAGAAAGTGCTTCCGGTTTCGTACGTATATTCAGTGACCATACCAATGGCTGGTACAATGTAATTTATGCAATACTGGTAGTGGTATTCACTTACTTCTACACTGCACTGATCTTCAACCCCAATCAAATGGCGGATGAGATGAAGCGGAACAACGGGTTTATCCCAGGTGTTAAGCCTGGTAAAGCCACTGCGGATTATATTGGAGCAGTAATGGATCGTATTACTTTACCTGGTGCCTTTTTCCTGGCATTGGTAGGTATTATGCCGGGTTTAGCGGCAGCAGCCACCATAAACAGTAACTTTGCTTCCTTCTTTGGAGGTACCTCCCTGCTGATCATGGTAGGGGTTATATTAGATACCTTACAACAAATTGAAAGTCAGCTGCTGATGCGCCATTACGATGGTTTGATGAGCACTGGCCGGATCAAGGGCAGAACAGCCCCCGCAAATGTGTAGGTAAGTTGCCTGTTAAAGGTAAGAACGATATAGCCACGGAAGCATAAAGTCAAACACGGGAGTTTTCCTGGGGTGTCGGATTTTTATGTTTCCGCTGGCTTAATTTTTTTCCGGCTGCAGGACGGAAATCAGCAATAGTTGTTTGCTCAGGCAGGTAACCGGCTTAGTTTATTGAAAGTATCATGATTCACTATAAGAGTAAGGACGAAATAGAATTAATGCGCAAAAGCGCGTTGCTGGTGAGTGCAACCCTGGCAGAGGTAGCGAAAGCAATTAAACCGGGTATGACCATCCTGGAAGTGGATGCACTGGCAGAACAGTTCATTCGGGATAATGGTGCGACGCCTTCTTTTAAAAATTATAACGGATTCCCCAATGCCTGCTGTATTTCAGTAAACGAAGCAGTAGTACATGGGATACCAACCGATTATGTGATTAAGGATGGGGATATCGTTTCTGTAGACGTAGGTGTCTATTTGAACGGATACCATGGGGATAGTGCCTACACTTTTGCAATAGGTACAGTGCCGGAAAATGTACAACGCTTACTCACTGCTACCAAAGCCGCGTTATATAAAGGGATTGAAAAGGCGGTTGTTGGTAACCGCATTGGAGATATAGCATACGCCATACAGGAATATGCAGAGAAAGAACGGGGATATGGGGTAGTAAGAGAGCTGGTAGGGCATGGATTGGGTAAACATTTACATGAAGACCCGCAGGTGCCTAATTACGGCAAAAGAGGGAGTGGCCCGGTGATGAAAGAGGGGTTGGTTATTGCTATCGAACCGATGGTGAACCTCCGGACCCGGGAAGTAGAGTACCTGGAAGATGGCTGGACCGTGGTAACAAAAGACCGCAGTCCTTCTGTACATTTTGAGCATAACGTGGCAGTGGCAAAAGGCCGGCCGGATCTGTTATCCTCTTTTACAGCAATCGAAGAAGCGGAAAAAAACAATCCTGCTCTAAGCGCAAATTAGTCATTATGCAGGCGTTGTTTTTTGAATATTTGAGCAATTCCGGGTATAATACGGCTTATTTTTGTAAAAAAATAAGGCCAGATCAGAATTATTTTGGTAATTTTTTCTATTTCAAAAGATAAATGCTATCTTTGCAGTCCTAAAAATTTTTATGGCAAAACAGGCACTCATTAAACAGGATGGAATTATACTAGAAGCCTTGTCGAACGCTATGTTCCGTGTAAAATTGGAAAATGGGCACGAGATTTTGGCCACCATATCTGGAAAAATGAGAATGCACTATATTCGCATTTTACCAGGAGACAAGGTAGGAGTAGAGATGAGCCCATATGATTTATCAAGGGGCCGTATAATTTTCAGATACAAATAAGGTACAGATCATTAAACGGATCATTTAAATTTATAATAACCTTACAACAATATATAATCATGAAAGTAAGAGCTGCAATCAAAAAAAGAAGTGTAGACTGTAAAATTGTACGCAGGAAAGGTGTTTTGTTGGTAATCAACAAAAAGAATCCTCGGTTTAAACAACGTCAGGGATAATTCAATGCAGGTTTCGACCATTTCGGAATAGCATTATAGTAAATCGTAAAATCTAAAATTAAAATATGGCACGTATAGCCGGTATAGATCTTCCTAAAAATAAAAGAGGAGAAATAGGCCTCACCTATATCTTTGGTATAGGCCGTTCTACCGCCCAATATATTCTAACAAAGGCGGAAATAGACTTGAATAAAAAAGTGAAAGATTGGAATGACGATGAGCAAGGTGCGATTCGTAATGTGATCAACGCTGAGTTTAAGGTAGAGGGTCAGTTACGTTCCGAAGTACAAATGAATATCAAGCGTTTGCTGGATATTGCTTGCTACCGTGGATTACGTCACAGGAAGGGATTACCGCTGAGAGGCCAGCGTACACGTACCAACAGCCGTACACGTAAAGGTAAACGTAAGACAGTTGCTGGTAAGAAGAAAGCACCTAAGAAATAGGAATTAAATCCCCTGTTGGGATCCCACATTCCAAGTCCGGGATTCCAATAGCTTAAGGAGTTTATTATATAATAAATAGGGATTTGGAATTTCATTTTTGGAATTTTAAGAATTATGGCAAAAGCAACCAACACAAAAACTGCTGCTAGTAAAA
Organism: Chitinophaga sp. H8; assembly: GCF_040567655.1. Classification (NCBI taxonomy): domain Bacteria; kingdom Pseudomonadati; phylum Bacteroidota; class Chitinophagia; order Chitinophagales; family Chitinophagaceae; genus Chitinophaga; species Chitinophaga defluvii. The sequence continues at coordinate 2,659,851 of NZ_JBEXAC010000002.1, forward strand.
AGAGGGTAGTAAAAGTTGATAACTACGGCGATGTACACATCTCCGCTAGCTTTAACAACATCATTGTAAGCATCACTAACAAACATGGTCAGGTTATTTCCTGGTCATCTGCTGGTAAGATGGGCTTCAGAGGTTCTAAGAAGAATACTCCGTATGCTGCACAGCTGGCTGCACAGGATGCTGCTAAAGTTGCAATGGACGCTGGCTTGAAAAGAGCAGATGTGTTTGTAAAAGGACCAGGAGCTGGACGTGAGAGCGCTATCCGTGCAATTGCTAACTCCGGTATCGAAGTGAGCATGATTAAAGACGTTACGCCTTTACCTCACAACGGCTGCCGTCCTCCTAAGAAAAGAAGAGTGTAGGAATATTTATATTCGAAAGTCGGTAATCGGATGCTACAATTATTATTGCGGCATCCGGTTACTGACTTCCGGAATTTTCGTTTTTAACATAGTGGGTGTATGATCAGGTTTTCAGATTTTTTGAAGAGCATACACCGTAACTAAAAAATCTAAAGTATTAAAACATGGCAAGGTACACAGGACCAAAGACCAGAATTTGCAGAATTTTTGGCGAACCCATCTTAGGTAATGGGAAGTATTTAGGGAAAAACAGTAACCCTCCGGGCCAGCACGGTGGTAACCGTAAACGCAAACAATTAGGTGAATACGCTTTACAGCTGAAAGAAAAGCAAAAAGCAAAGTACACTTACGGTTTGCTGGAGCGCCAGTTCCACAACCTGTTTGAGGAAGCTACCCGCAGAAAGGGTGTTACCGGTGAAGTATTGATCAAATTGCTGGAAGCACGTCTGGACAATACCGTATTCCGCTTAGGTATCGCACCTTCCCGTCCTGCTGCACGTCAGCTGGTATCTCACAAACACGTTACTGTAAATGGTGAAGTGGTAAATACACCATCTTACCAGCTGAAGCCAGGAGACGTAGTGGGTCTGAAAAATAAAACATCGAACAATACCGCACTGACTAGCGTAATTCGTGGAAAAAATCCTAAATTTAACTGGTTGGATTGGAATGAAAAGGAAATGAAAGGTGTATTCATTTCATATCCTGAGAGAGAAAGCGTTCCTGAAAACATTAAGGAACAACTGATCGTGGAATTGTACTCTAAGTAATAATTTTTAGTCCATGGTCCATGGCCTTTGGTCCATGGACTAATTTTATACGTAAACTAATAAACCTATCATATCAATGGCAATTTTAAATTTCCAGAAACCTGATAAGATCGTTTTGCAGAAGTCTACTGACTTTGAAGCTCAATTCGAATTCCGTCCATTAGAACCAGGTTATGCTGTAACAGTAGGTAATGCGCTGCGTCGCGTACTGTTGTCTTCTTTGGAGGGCTATGCCATTGTGGGAATAAAAATAGAAGGAGCTGACCATGAGTTCGCCACTTTGAAAGGGGTTACTGAAGACGTTACTGAAATCATCTTAAGTTTGAAGCAGGTACGTTTTAAGAAAATCTCTGAAACTGACGTAACGAATGAGAAGATCCAACTTTCCATTAAGGGTAAAACAGAGTTTCGTGCAGATATGATTGAAAAAGCAACTTCTGCTTTCCAGATCATGAACCCGGAATTGCTGATTTGCACATTGGACCCTTCTGCTAAACTGGATATAGAGCTGACTATCGGTAAAGGTCGTGGTTATGTTCCGGCAGAAGAGAATAAACCCAAAGATGCCGTATTTGGCTACATCGCGATAGATTCTATTTTTACGCCTATCAAAAACGTAAAATATAGCATCGAAAATACCCGTGTGGAACAAAAGACCGACTACGAGAAGCTGATCATGGAAGTGATAACAGACGGTACTATTCATCCGGAAGAAGCTGTGAAGCAAGCTTCCCGCATTCTTATCCAGCATTTGATGATCATTACTGATGAAAACATCAGCTTTGATACAAAGGATACTGAAAAAGAAGATGTAGTGGATGAGCAAACCCTGCAGCTGCGTAAGATCCTGAAAACACCATTGGAAGATCTGGATCTGAGCGTACGTGCATTTAACTGTCTGAAAGCTGCTAAGATCAATTCACTGAGTGAACTGGTACAATACGAGCAGGAAGAGCTGATGAAGTTTAGAAACTTTGGGCAGAAATCACTGAGCGAGATCGAACAGGTGTTGGGCGAGAGAGGTTTACACTTCGGTATGGACCTGAGCAAACTGAAATTAGAAGAAGAATAATAAATTAGCTTTTAGCAATCTGCAGTTAGCGTTTAGCTGGCAGCCATCGCTAAAAGCTAATTGCTTTTAACAAGTACGCTGTAATTCCTGACACGGTACAGCGGAATAAAAAACAAATGTCATGCGTCACGGAAAGAAATTTAATAAGTTAAGCAGAACATCTGCACACCGTAAAAGCCTGTTGTCTAACCTGGCTTGTGAATTGATCAGTCACAAACGTATTACTACTACACTCGCAAAGGCTAAATCCCTGCGTGTTTATGTAGAGCCAATGTTGACCAGAGCTAAAGTGGATTCTACACACAATCGTAGAACAGTGTTCAGCTACCTGCAGGATAAAGAAGCTATCAAGGAATTGTTTGGCAGCATCAGTGAAAAAATTGCAACCCGCCCAGGTGGTTATACCCGCATCATTAAGTTGGGTAAACGTTTTGGAGATAACGCGGAAGTAGCAATGATAGAACTGGTAGACTTCAACGAAATCTACGGTAAAGCAACAGAAAAAGCTGCTGCTAAGAAAACCCGTCGTGCCGGTGGAGCTAAGAAGAAAGAGGCAGAAGCAGCTAAAACTGAAGAAGCTGCTGCTCCTAAAGCAGAAGAAAAGTCAGCTGAATAGTTTTTCAGTAAAATATCAGAAAGGACAAAGCAATTGCTTTGTCCTTTTTTATGCAATTAAATTCAAAAATTTCGTAATATAGAGTCTTGAAAATCCCAACTGCCATTTAAACCTACCTATCCCTATGAACTACCTTAAGTGTAACAGCTGTGGGCATCAGAATGCAGTAAAATCTGTTTACCTGACGTTTTGCGGGCATTGCGCCAAAAAGCTGACAGGTAGCTTTGTGGAGTGGCAGCAACAGTATCCCGGACAGGATTTTGAAACATATCTGCGCATGATAGTAGAAAAGGAGCAAGAGGAGGAGCACAATGAAGCGGGATGGATCACCAATCAATGGAAAAGGCATAAAGGAAATAAGTGGTTAATAGCCAGTGCATTAGTCATTATCTTATTAATAACCGGAGGGACACTTTTTGGCAAACGGGCTGTTTTGACCTTATTTTATTCGAGTGCCCCACAGTCGTGGTTGTATACCTCCTGGGAAACAGTTGTTATTGGCCGTCAGGCGCTTGAAATCAGCAGTCCGCTGCATTTACGCATCAATGATCATACCCTGCCTGCAGACCTTGCGGAGCGGGCTGAATATGTGAAATGCTACAGTAGTTCGGATAATAGTGGGTTTAGGATAGAAGTAAATATGTACAGCTATTGGAAGCATGTGTCTAATAGCCTGGAAGAAGCGGCCGGAGGAGTTTTGAATGAAATAAAGTCTACCTCTGGGGTATCAGCATTGGAGTATAAATCATGTCCTGCGTTGCAGGCAGGGAATCCAGGGCTTTTAATGGAAGGGGAATATTTGTATAAAGATGCCATCCGGCTGGCATTCAGGAATCTGATTATAGTGAAAGGCCCGCATCGTTGGTTGGTGAGCATTACTTACCGGGAAGATGATAAGATAGGTGAAAAAGTAGCCATAAGAGTACTGAAATCCATCAGACTCCGATAATCTCCAAAAAAAGCATTTATAATTCATAATTGATTTCATACCTTTGCACGGTTTTTTATCCGAACCTTCAGGGCGTTATACCCCCTTGAAGGTTTTTTTTAGAATAAAATAAAACAGAAACAGATACCAGAAAATGCCTCAGACTAGAACCATCCCACCTGCTATACTGCTGTTAGACGACGGCACTATTTTTCATGGAAAAGCTTTCGGTAAAATCGGTACTGCTGCCGGAGAATTGTGTTTTAATACCGGTATGACAGGTTACCAGGAAGTGTTTACTGACCCTTCCTATAAAGGACAGGTGCTTATTATGAACAACTGTTATACAGGTAACTACGGTACTAAAAAGGAGGATGTAGAAAGTAGTGCTGTAAAAATCAGTGCACTGATCTGTAAGAACATTGCTTATAACTATTCCAGAAAGATGGCAGATGAGTCGTTGGAAAAGTTTTTAACTGATAATGATCTGGTAGCTATATATGATGTTGATACACGTGCATTAGTGTCGCATATTCGTAGTAAAGGTGCGATGAATTGTATTATTTCGTCTGAAATTACAGACGTGGCGCAACTGAAAGCAACATTAGCAAAAGTACCTTCCATGGAAGGGCTGGCGTTATGTGCAGAGGTGTCTACCAAGGAAGTGTACAACCTGGGTGATCCGGCTTCGGAGATCCGTATTGCGGTGCTGGATAATGGGGTTAAACGTAATATGCTGAAATGTTTGTCTGACAGAGCTTATCTTCAGGTGTTCCCTACAGCAACGTCTTTTGAAGAGTGCGAAAAATTTAAGCCCCACGCTTATTTCGTATCTAATGGCCCTGGTGATCCGGCTCCGCTTAAGTATGCTGTGGATACTGTGAAGAAAATACTGGATGCCAACAAACCTATGTTTGGTATTTGTTTAGGTCATCAGTTATTGGCATTAGCTAATGGTATTCCTACGCATAAAATGCACCATGGGCATAGGGGTTTGAATCATCCGGTAAAGAATCTGCTGACTGGAAAATGTGAGATCACTACCCAGAATCATGGTTTTGCGGTGGATCAGGAAGCTGTAAAAGCCAGTGAGCATGTGGAAGTAACGCACATTAATCTGAATGATAATTCAGTAGAGGGAATCCGGGTAAAGAATAAGCCCGCATTTTCTGTACAGTACCATCCGGAATCTACTCCGGGTCCACATGATTCCCGTTATTTATTTGATGATTTTTTCAACATGATTAAAGCGAATATGAAATAATAGGATTGTTTTATAGATCAAGCCATTTTTCACATATTTGCCTGTTAAAATAAAGCAGAAGCGGCGCCGGTTTTCGGGGCCGTTTTTATTTTAGATATTGCAGCGTTTATCAAACAAGCGATCTGGCTAATGATAGGAGTTTACTAAAGGAAACAAAGGGCAGGAGAGCGAGGTGGTTATTATAACTATAACAAAATGAGTAAGTTATGAGCAAAAAAATACGGCTCCGTGATCGGAGCCGTTTGCCTTTATAAATTCCACGTTATGAAAAACTGATACAAAAATACGATATTTAGCTAAAACGTTTTAGTTAGTCTTCTCTTTTTTTACAGATCATTGATAATTCTGTGATCTGTACATCTATAATTCAAAGTTCGGACCAATTTTATGTTTACAAAAATAATGTAGGTTAAATTTTTGCTAAACAATGAACAGGTTGCTTTTAATCGTATTGTAAATATTATTATTTGAATATTTTAATCTTAACTGTTAATTATAGATCAAAGATACAATACAAATTATTAAAAATGCAAGGTGTGATGTTAAATAATGTACATTTTTCTTAAAATTAATTATATATTATTTTATATAATACATATAGTCTTTCTTTCAATTACTTGAAATACTTGTTAATGGGGCTATATTGGCTGGTTTTGTTAAAATATTACCGGGAACGATTCCGAAAATAACTCCTGCTGTATGGAAAAATATTCTTCCATACAGCAGGAGTAGGAGATAAATTAAGCTGTAGTGCGGCCAGGATAAACTTCCAATGCCTTCTTTAAACAAGTCATGGCACTGGCTATATCTTTAAGATTAAGTACATAAGCTAATCTTACTTCATTTTTTCCCAATCCGGCAGTAGCATAAAAGCCGGTACCTGGTGCCATCATCACGGTTTGCTGTTCATATTCAAATGATTCAAGCATCCACTGACAAAATTTGTCACTATCATCTATGGGCAATCTGGCCATAGCATAAAATGCTCCACCGGGGTTGGGGCAAAACACTCCTGGTATTTCATTCATTAATTTTACCAACAGATCACGACGACTCAGATATTCTGCTTTAATACCATTAAAATAATCACCTGGCAAGTCTACTGCAGCTTCACCTGCTATCTGAGCAAAGGATGGGGGACTTAACCGGGCTTGTGCAAACTTCATTGCAGCATCCAGTACCACCTGATTTTTGGTGACAAAAGCACCGATACGGCCTCCACAGGCACTATATCGTTTGGAAATAGTATCCATTAAAATCACATGCTCTTCCATATTTTCCAGATTCATTGCTGAAAAATGGGTACCGCTGTAACAGAATTCGCGGTAAGCTTCATCAGAGAACAGGAACAGATTATGTTTAAGGCATAATTGTCTTAATACTTCCATTTCCGCTTTACTATATAGGTATCCTGTGGGGTTATTCGGATTACAGATCAGGATGGCTTTGGTTTTAGGAGTAATCGCTTTTTCAAACGCTTCCATGGCAGGTAAAGCGAAACCGCTTTCAATGCTGGAAGTAATCGTTTTTATGCTTATTTCTGCTTCTACGGCAAAGCCATTATAGTTAGCATAAAAAGGTTCCGGAATAATCACTTCATCCCCCGGATCCAGGCAGGCCATGAATGCAAAAACAATAGCTTCGGAGCCTCCGGTGGTTACAATAATCTGTTGTGGGGTAAGGGAGATTCCAAACCTTTCGTAATAAGTTACTAGTTTCCGGCGGTAGCTTTCATTGCCTGCACTGTGGCTATATTCCAGTATTTTGAAATCCGCATGCCGTACTGCATCCAGTATAGGTTTGGGCGTTTCAATATCCGGCTGGCCAATGTTAAGGTGGTATACATGTACCCCTCTTTTTTTAGCAGCTTCTGAAAACGGTACTAATTTTCTGATAGGAGAAGGAGGCATCAGCTGTCCTCTCAGGCTAATGGTAGGCATAATTCTTCAATTCTTTTAGCGATGCAAAGGTAGGGGATTTTGAGGTGCAGCGAATTGCAGGAAAGGACAAATGGCTTGCCTATTATTTGAATCGCATTTATCCATAGTAAATTTTGTGCTATTATTAATAATGGGGCAAAAAAAACCTTACAGCTGTATACTGTAAGGCTTTTTGCTATTTTTAGCAGTATGATGAAGGCATAATTCTCCTGTTTGCACGCATTCACTCTTCAACAATCGGTACGCAGGAGGCCGGTAGTAATTAAATTATTAATTATTTACTGCCCGCGGTAACAGTACCAGTCAGGTGCAATTCCTTGTCCTGATCTATGCCTTTAAATTTAACCCAGATGGTTTTGTTCTGCTGACCTACGCCATTAGCGCTGTAAGAAGCAGTTACTTTCCCTTTTTTACCAGGTAAAATAGGTTCCAGCGTCCATTTAGGGGTGGTACAACCACAGCTGGCCCGGGCAGTTTCAATCAAAACGGGTTCTTTAGAGATGTTGGTAAATTCAAAGTCTATTGTTACTGCCTTGTTCAGTTCAGTTTTTCCAAAATCAATAGTTTCCTTTACAAACTTCACTTTAGCATCAGCCGGATTAGCAGTACCGGAACCAGTTTGAGCCTGTGCAAATAAAGCTGTAGTTAACAGCATGCTTGCAAATAGGGATAAGATTAGTTTTTTCATGTTCATATAATGGTTTTATATCGACCGGTTAAAAAAAAGATTTCCTTTTTTCTTAGTACAAATTTACAGCCAAAAAGTATTTCTTACCTTACAAATTATTAAAATCTTATTAAAAAAAATCAATTTATTTTAAATACCGGATTATCAGGCGTTTTTCAACTGTATAATTAACCTTACTTTTGCACTTTAACCAAGAGGCATGATAGAAAATAACGAACTAGCTATGAATATGGAAAGCCGGTTGTCATTCGAGGAATTCCGCAAGGAAGTATTACATGACTACAGGTTGGCCTGCGAAAGCAGGGAGGTTAGTCTCCTGGCCCGTAAAGAGGTATTAACAGGCAAGGCCAAATTTGGAATATTTGGGGATGGGAAAGAAGTGGCGCAGATTGCAATGTCCAAGTATTTCCAGCCTGGTGATTTCCGTTCGGGCTACTATCGCGACCAGACCATTGCTTTTGCCAGTGGCGTATGTACTCCGGAGCAGTTCTTCTCGCAATTATATGCGGATCCGGATCTGGAACATGATCCATTTTCTGCCGGTAGGCAGATGAATTCCCATTTTGCTACGCCTAATCTGGATGAGAATGGGAACTGGCTGGACCTTACCCAGATAAAAAACATGGCGGCCGATATGGCACCCACTGCTTCGCAGATGCCCCGGGCGGTAGGACTGGCATATGCTTCTAAAATGTTCCGGCAGGTAGCTGATCTGCAACAGTTCAGCAATTTATCAAATCATGGTAATGAAGTTTGCTTTGCTACTATCGGTGATGCTTCTACGTCTGAAGGACATTTCTGGGAGACAATGAATGCTGCCGGAGTGCTACAGGTACCCTTGGCCGTATTTGTCTGGGACGACGGGTATGGGATTTCTGTACCCCGTAAATATCAGACTACAAAGGGTTCTATCAGTGCAGCATTGGAAGGATTCCGTAAAACGGAAGATTCCAATGGCTTTGATATTTATAATGTGAAAGGATGGGATTACGCTGGTATGTGTGAAGTGTTTGAAGCAGGTATCCGTAAGGTGCGTGAAACGCATACGCCTGCTTTATTTCATGTGGAAGAAATGACGCAGCCTCAGGGACATTCTACCAGTGGGTCTCATGAACGCTATAAAAGCAAAGAAAGACTGGCATGGGAAAGAGAATACGATTGCAATCTTAAAATGCGCCAATGGCTGCTGGAAAATGCGCTGGTAGATGAAGAGACCTTATTAAAGGTGGAGGCAGAAGCGAAAGTAACTGCCCAGCAGGCACGTAAAGCTGCCTGGGAAAAATTCATTACTCCCATCAAACAAAAGGTACAGGCATTTATCGCGCTCGGGAAGGCTGTAGCTGCAATTCCAGAGATAAATAGTGAGCTGGTAAATCATTTGTTGCAGGAGTTGAGTGCTAACCGGGAACCACAGCGGCGTGATATTCTGAAAGCGGCAGCTACCATTCTGTTCAAACACAAAAGATGGCTGCATCTGCCCGCATTGCAGGAGCTGCAGCAATATTATGATCAGCAGATACAACTGGAAAAAGAAAACTACAACACTTACCTGCATGCTACAGGAGTTAACTCTGCGTTGAATGTAGCAGTGGTACCTGCCGCATATGAGGAAGAGGCGCACATGATCAACGGATATGAAGTGTTGAATAAATACTTTGATCAGTTGTTTGTCAATAATCCCCGTGTGTTTGCTTTTGGGGAAGATGTAGGAAAGATTGGAGATGTAAACCAGGGATTTGCAGGTTTGCAACAGAAGCATGGCAAATTGCGTATATCTGATACGGGTATACGGGAACTAACCATTATGGGGCAGGGCATAGGTATGGCCATGCGTGGATTAAGGCCTATCGCAGAAATTCAGTACCTGGATTACCTGCTGTATGGTTTACAGCCATTGAGTGATGATGTAGCCTCTTTACAATACCGTACTCGCGGTATACAACATTGTCCTATTATTGTGCGTACCCGTGGGCATCGTCTGGAAGGTGTATGGCATTCCGGCTCTCCTATGGGAATGATCATTAACTCATTAAGGGGCATGCATGTGTGTGTACCCCGTAATATGGTGCAGGCTGCCGGTATGTATAATACCCTTTTGACAGCAAATGAGCCGGCTATTGTAATTGAATCACTGAATGGATACCGTCTTAAAGAAAAGCTTCCTACTAATCTTAGTGAGTTTACTGTGCCACTGGGTGTAGCAGAAGTACTGCATGAGGGTACGGATATTACGCTGGTTTCATATGGTTCTATGCTTCGTATCATTGAGGAAGCTATGGGCACCTTACAGGAAATTGGTATTTCCTGCGAGTTGATAGATGTACAAACATTGCTGCCATTTGATATCCATGAAAGTATTATTGCATCGCTGAAGAAAACCAACCGGATCCTGTTTATAGATGAAGACGTACCTGGGGGAGCCTCAGCATACATGTTCCAGCAGGTAATGGAAGTGCAGGGGGGATATCGTTGGCTAGATGTAGCTCCACGCACCTTAACTGCTCAGGCACATCGCCCGGCCTATGGTTCTGATGGAGATTATTTCTCTAAGCCTAACACAGAGGATATTGTGAAGATAGTAATGGAAATGATGGAAGAATAATAAGGTCATTAACAGATATCTGATATTGAGAAAACGCAGGATAGCAATATTCCTGCGTTTTTTTATAATAGCAGGCTAATCATAGCTAGAGGAAGAAAAAATCTTCCCTAAATTAGTATTCTGATATAAAACATAAGACTATATGAAAAAGATAGTTGTACTGGATGGCTATGCATTAAATCCGGGTGATCTGGACTGGGGGCCCTTGAAAATGTTGGGGGAGGTAACCGTGTATGACCGTACCAGTGAAGCAGCGGTAATAGAACGGGCTAAGGATGCAGCTATTCTGCTTACTAATAAAGCCATCATAAGTGCGGCGGCTATTGAGCAGCTGCCTCACCTGGAGTATATTGGGGTGATGGCCACGGGATATAATGTGGTGCACCTGCCAGGCGCCAGTGCCCGGAAGATTCCGGTAACCAATGTTCCGGCTTACAGTACGCCGTCGGTGGCGCAGCTTACCTTTGCCCTTCTGCTGGAATTATGTAATCATGTAGGATTGCATGCGCAAAGTGCACGTGCAGGAGAGTGGAGTAATAGTCAGGATTTCAGTTATTGGAAAATGCCTTTGCATGAATTAGCGGGTAAGATATTGGGTATAGTGGGGCTGGGGCAGATAGGGCAGGCGGTAGCCCGTATTGCACTTGCTTTTGGGATGAAAGTAATAGCTTCTCACAGGCATCCTGAACGGGACAGGATGGAAGGGGTAACATTTGTTTCGCTGGAAGATTGTTTCCGGGAGGCAGATATTGTTACCCTGCATTGTCCTTTAAATGAACAAAACAGGGAGTTTGTAAACCTGGCGTTATTATCCACCATGAAAAAAAGAGCCTTCCTTATAAATACCAGCAGAGGACCATTGATCCGGGAACAGGATCTGGCGGCAGCACTTAATGAGGGGTACATTGCCGGTGCTGCGCTGGATGTGTTGTCTACAGAGCCACCGGCTGCGGATAACCCCCTTCTTACTGCCAAGAATAGCCTTATTACACCTCATATTGCCTGGGCAACGCAGGCGGCCCGGCAACGGTTATTAACAACCGTAATAGACAATATCCAGGCCTTTTTAGCCGGGCGCCCCCAGAATGTAGTGAATAAATAAGCATTTAATAAAAAGCACATAGCAGGTAATTATACAATTTATAATTACCTGCTATGTGCTTTTTATTGATAGACCCCGAAGCCTATATGTAAAATGTTTTATTAACATCATAAATGAACAAAATGAACAGGATAAATTAAAATGAACAATAAAGGATTTGTCCATTTTAGTGCTATAATCCTAAATTGGTTAGGATTTTAGAAAACCCACCCAAGTGCTCAACCATTTTTTACACAACATCTTTAGAACCAAAGACTTTCATTAAACCAAAAACCAACCAAAACGAATATGAAAGCAGGAATACTTTTGGTCGAAGATGACCAGTTTTTTGCCAGAGTGGTAAAACGGCACCTGGAAAGAGCAGGGCATGAAGTAACACATTGCCAGGATGGGGAAGAGGGATGGGAAACCTTTCAGGATCACCCCTTTGACCTTTGTTTATTAGATATTATTATGCCCAAAAAGGATGGATTTAACCTGGCAAAGGAAATCCGTGCCCAGGATGAAAACATGCCTATTATTTTTACTTCCTCCCGCTATCTGGAGCAGGACAGGATTCATGGATTTGAAATTGGCTGTGATGATTATATGATCAAGCCTTTCAACCTGGAGGAACTCCTGATGAGGGTAGAGGTGTTTTTGAAAAGAAGCAGGCTACTGCAGAGTGACAGGCGCCTTTCTTACAATATGGGCTCCCTGACATTCGACTTCAGTGAGTTAAAAATTCTCCACAATGCTTCCAATACCTGTATACAGCTGCCTCCCAAAGAAGCTGCATTACTACGGTTCCTTTGTGAAAATTCTAACAAGAAACTGAAAAGGGAGTATGTGCTGATGCACGTCTGGGGAAGTGATGATTTCTTTGCCGGCAGGAGTATGGATGTATACCTTACCCGCTTACGCAAGCATTTTTCACTGGATCCTACCATCAGACTGGAAACTTTCCACGGCAAAGGCTTTATGTTTATTATCAATGATAATTGCTGCGAGGCTGCCAGTGCATAACTGGTACTTACCTTTCCGCCAAAGATGCTATATCTATAGGTATAGGCAGTAGATATTGTGCCTTATAAACCTCCTACTGTTTTTGTCATAAAAAAAGCGTCCTACTATTACAGCAGGACGCTTTTAATTATAGTTTATTGTACTTACTTCAAATTGTGAAATACCTGCTGTACGTCGTCGTCCTGCTCCAGGCGGTCTATTAACTCCAGCACTTCTTTTGCCTGTTCTTCATTCAGCTCCACTACAGTGGTTGGAATCCGCTTTAATTCAGAGCTGATAGTAACGATCCCCTTGTCTTCCAGTGCTTTGGCCATATTTCCGAATTCGTTAAACGCAGCACGAATAATGATATTGCCCTCACTGTCTTCCCCTATTTCTTCTAATCCAAAATCAATCAGCTCTAACTCCAGTTCTTCCAGATCCTGTCCTTCATTTTTTACTTTAAACTCTCCTACACGGTTAAACAAAAATCCAACAGACCCACTATTACCCAGGCTGCCGCCACCTTTATTAAAATGCATGCGTACATTGGCTACTGTACGGGTGGTGTTATCGGTAGCGGTATCCACCATCACTGCTACGCCATGTGGCGCATATCCTTCATATACTACCTCTTCGTAATCAGTTTTGTCTTTTCCCAATGCGCGTTTGATAGCAGCATCTACCCGATCCTTGGGCATATTTACACCTTTGGCATTCAGTATACAACGACGGAGAGCGGGGTTGTTGTCCGGATCAGGTCCGGATTGTTTTACTGCCATGGCAATTTCCTTGCCTATACGGGTAAACTGTTTGGCCATCTTGTCCCAGCGGGCAAACATGGTAGCTTTTCTTACTTCAAATATTCTTCCCATTGTTATAATTTAAATTAGCTGGGGTCAATGATTGTCTTTGGGCTTTTAATGCCTTGCTGCAATCGGTATTTTATTTTACGAGGCACAAAAATATTAAATTCTGCAAAACATACCGCTATGCTTAAAATAAATACTGCCCACTTTGAAAGGTGGGCAGTATCCGATATCGTTTAGTAGTATTTACGGCTTGTTACTTACTTTGCTGTTCTTACGGCTGTAGGTAAAGTAAATTACTAATCCCAGTCCCAGCCATATGGCCAACCTTGCCCAGCTTTCATTAGGCAGGGAATACATGAGGTACACACACACAATCACGCCTATAATCGGTACAACAGGTACAAATGGGGTTTTAAAGGCACGGGGAGCATCCGGCATTCTCTTCCGCATAATCATCACTCCTATACATACCAGGCTAAAAGCAAACAAAGTACCAATACTTACCATGTGGCCCAGGTCGCTTACCGGTACCAGTCCGGCAAAAAGGGACACAAATACCATAAAGAAGGCATTGGTTTTCCAGGGGGTTCTGAACTTTGGATGTACATCACTGAAGAATTTAGGCAGCAATCCATCCTTACTCATAGAGTAAAACACACGGCTCTGTCCCAGTAGCATTACCAATATCACAGAGGTATACCCGGCGAGAATAGCAACGATCAGCCCTGTCTGTAAAAAGTCATACCCTGTTTGGGCAAAAGCAGTGGCTGCTGGTTTGGCATCACCTGCAAATAACTTATAATTTAATAAGCCGGTCATCACGTGTGCAAAAAGCACATATAATACGGTACAAATGATCAATGATCCCAGGATCCCAATTGGCATACCTTTTTGAGGATTTTTGGCTTCCTGCGCAGCGGTGGATACGGCGTCAAAGCCTATAAAGGCGAAGAATACCACAGCAGCTCCGGTGGCAATACCCGTCCATCCGAAATGTTCATATTTACCAGTATTAGCAGGGATATACGGATCGTAATTGGCAGGGTCAATATGGCTCCAGCCTAAAACAATAAACAATATCACTACAGATACTTTTAATATTACGAGGAAGTTGTTCATCCCGGCAGACTCCCGGGTACCTTTGATCAATAGTAAGGACAACAGTAATACAATGATAACTGCCGGGAGATTGAATAATCCTCCTTCAATCATAGTACCATCACTCATCTTGATAGTTTCCCAGGGGGATACAACCAGCTGATGGGGAAGATGGATGCCGAATTTATGTAAAAACTCCAGGAGATATCTTGACCAGCTTACAGCTACCGTAGCAGCACCTAAGGCATACTCCAGCACCAGATCCCAGCCTATGATCCAGGCTATGAATTCACCCATAGTGGCATAAGAATAGGTGTATGCACTACCGGCAACAGGTATCATAGAGGCAAATTCTGCATAACAAAGGCCGGCAAAAGCACAACCAAAGGCTGCTAATACAAAGGAAATAGTAACAGCAGGGCCAGCATTTTCAGCAGCCGCTATCCCCGTAAGGGAGAAAAGACCTGCTCCAATGATAGCACCTATACCAAGGGCAACTAGTGAGCCAGAACCTAACGTTCTTTTTAATCCTTTTTCAGATTCATCCGCTTCTGCTATTAAGATTGATAACGTTTTCTTAGCAAAGAGTTTGCTCATACTTTTTGGTTGTGGTTGATGGTTAAGTGGTTTAGATTTTTGTGTAACAGATTGCCAAATATAATATGTAAAATGTAAATGCCCCCACTTTTATTTTGGCCTCCAAAGCGCTTTTTTACTACAGTAACCTTATTTTTGGGGAATTTTAACACCAGGGTACCTGTTTAACATACACCTTTTAAAAAGGATAAATACATTTAAATAAGGCATAAATCATTACTGCATGAAGAAATCTAACCGGCTTACGTTGTTCATATTTGTAGCAATGGTTTTGGGGATCATTTTGGGGTATATCATTAATCAGATGTATGGTGGTGATACAAAGGTAGCCCTGGATGGTAACAATATAAAAATTACCCGACAGGCCGGGGATCTGGTGAAAGAGGCAGCGAATGAGGCTTCTCTTAAAAAATTTGCAGACAATATCTCCATTCTTACAGATATCTTCCTCCGGCTGGTAAAGATGATCATTGCTCCGTTGGTATTTTCTACCCTGGTAGTAGGGGTGGCCAAGCTGGGCGACATCCGTGCGGTAGGCCGTATAGGCGGAAAAACAATGCTCTGGTTCATTTCAGCTACTTTTGTTTCCCTGTTTCTGGGACTTGTACTGGTCAATGTAATGCAACCCGGCGTATCGCTGGGGCTTCCTTTACCTGATATTCATGCAGCGACTGGCGTATCCAAGGCTGATATGACTCTAAAAGGATTCTTTCACCATGTATTTCCGGATAGTGTGGTGATGGCCATGGCCCATAATGAAATCCTGCAGATTGTGGTATTTGCGATTTTCTTTGGGGTGGCGACTGCTTCCATTGGTGAGCTGGGTACTCCGGTGGTCAAGCTGATGGATAGTGTAGCGCATATTATGCTGAAGGTGACTGGTTTTGTGATGAACTTTGCGCCATTTGCGGTATTTGGCGCTATGGCGGCTATCATTGCACAAAAGGGATTAGGTATCCTCTTAACTTACGGGGTGTTCATCCTCCAGTTTTATATCGGATTGGCTTGTTTATGGCTGTTATTAGCCCTGGCGGGTTTCTTCGTGATGGGGCGTGCGGTATTTCCCTTGCTGGGCCGGATAAGAAATCCGGTACTACTGGCCTTTGGTACGGCCAGCAGTGAGGCGGCTTACCCCCGTACAATGGAGGAGCTGGAGAAATTTGGCTGTGATAACCGGATTGTTAGTTTTGTATTACCCCTTGGCTATTCCTTCAACCTGGATGGCTCTATGATGTACATGACATTTGCCAGCTTGTTTATTGCCCAGGCATATGGAATGCATCTGCCTATGGATCAACAGATTACAATGTTGCTGGTATTAATGATCACCAGTAAGGGCATTGCCGGGGTACCCCGTGCTTCCCTGGTTGTTATTGCCGGTACACTTTCCATGTTTAAAATACCGGAAGCAGGATTATTATTGTTGCTGGGAGTAGACCATTTACTGGATATGGGACGTTCCGCTACCAACGTAATAGGCAATGCGATGGCTACGGCGGTAGTATCTAAATGGGAAAAGGCCTGGAACCCTCCAGCAGACCTCTATCAGAAACAATAACAATTCGCTAACTTTTAAATTATTATTTTGCCGCACGCTGATATAGCGTACTAAAAAACAGCGGACAGACATACACACAGAAACAGATGGACCAGATTATTGAGTTATTTAAGCACCTGATTAACCCCACGTGGATTATTGAGCATGGCGGGCTTTACCTTTTATTAGCAATTATTTTTGCAGAAACCGGTCTGTTTATCGGATTCTTTTTACCAGGCGATTCCTTGTTATTTGTAGCTGGGATTTACGGCGGCTTGCTGAGTGAAAGCTTTTTCAATATGCCTTTCTTTGGTATCATGACGTTGATTGCCGTTGCAGGTGTACTGGGCAACATGGTAGGATTTTGGTTCGGACGCAAATCCGGCCCTTTATTATTCAGCCGTAAAGACACTTTCTTCTTTAAGAAAAAACACTTATACCAGGCCAAAGAGTTTTATGATAAATATGGTGGAGGCGCCATTTTCCTGGCCCGTTTCCTCCCTATCGTACGCACCTTTGCTCCAATAGTAGCAGGTATTGTGCAAATGGACCGGAAGAAATTTATGATCTTTAATATCGCGAGCTCTTTTACCTGGGTATTTTCCATGATGCTGGCCGGACACTACCTGGATAAATTATTTCCGAATCTGAAAAATCACCTGGAATGGATTATCCTGGTAATTATATTGATCACTACTTTGCCGGTAATTATCAAACTGGTGTTTGGAAAAATAAAACACCAGCACCATGAGCCGGTAAAACCTGAGGAGAAAGATCCTGTGGCGTAATTAACACTTACACCCATTTTATCAACCATATGAATTCCACCAATCGTCCTGTATCTGTTTTTAACATAGCAGTGGTCGTAGCCTCTTTGGGCTATTTTGTAGACATATATGATCTGTTGTTATTTACAATAGTAAGAGTGCCCAGCCTGCAATCGCTGGGAGTACCGCAGCAGGAAATAGATACAGGGGTTGGATTATTACTGATTAATGTGCAGATGTTGGGACTGCTTGTAGGCGGCATCTTCTGGGGCATTATCGGTGATAAGAAAGGGAGGCTGAATGTGTTGTTCGGCTCTATATTAATCTATTCTGTTGCTAATATTGCCAATGGCTTTATCCATAGCACCAATGAATACCTGTTATGGCGTTTTGTAGCCGGGTTGGGCCTGGCAGGAGAATTGGGGGCTGGTATTACCCTGGTTTCTGAACTACTGCCAAAGGAAAAAAGAGGGTACGGTACCATGATTGTGGCTACTGTAGGGGTATCGGGTGCTGTGGCTGCCAATTTTATCGCCAAGATGGTAGGCGACTGGCGCATCTGCTATTTTATAGGTGGTGGATTGGGCCTGGCTTTACTGGCGTTACGGGTGGGCGTTATGGAGTCACATATGTTTAACAGCATCAAGAGCAGCACGTCTAACCGGGGCAGTTTCCTCGCTTTATTTACCCGTCGTGACCGCTTTCTGAAATATCTTAAATGCATGCTGTTGGGTACTCCTACCTGGTTTGTGGTAGGAATATTAATGGCTTTTTCCAACAAGTTTGCCGTAGAAATGAATGTAAAAGGCAGCATTAGCCCAGGTGATGCGGTGGCTTTTTGTTACACCGGCCTGGTGCTGGGTGATTTCAGCAGCGGACTTATCAGCCAGTTGTGGCAAAGCAGGCGTAAAGTAATGTTACTCTTTCTGGTGTTAACCTCCATTTTTGTATTTACCTATTTCCAGATGCATGGGGCTGAAACCTGGCTGTTTTATACGGTATGTTTTGCATTAGGCTTTGGAGTTGGCTTCTGGGCCATATTTGTAACTATTGCAGCAGAGAGTTTTGGAACAAATCTGCGGGCCACAGTAGCGACTACTGTACCTAATTTTGCACGGGGTATGTTACCATTGATATCCTTGTTATTCACTGGCCTGCAATCTTCATTTACCTATCTGCAAAGCGGTGCTATTGTAGCAGCTATCTGTATAGCGGTAGCATTGATAACTTCCTGGAATATTGAGGAAACGTTTGGGAAAGACCTGAATTATGTTGAAGAATTGTAGTAATACCCGTGTCCGGGGTAAACATTATACTGTTAATAGTTATCCAGCATTTTATCCAATAGTTTATTCAGCTGTATAATTTCCTTTTCAGAGAGGGACTTCATGCAGCTGTCCAGCTCTGCTATTTCTTCATCAATGGTTTTCAGCAGCTGAAGGCCTTTGGGAGTTATTTTCACGTCTACGGCCCTTCGGTCCAGTTCGCAGTTTTTTCGCTCTACCAGGTCGGCTTTACGAAGCCGTTCCACCAGTCTGGATACGTCACTCATTTTGTCCAGCATTCTTTCTTTGAGCAGATTGATGGTAGCTGCTTTGGGATGCTGCCCACGCAGGATGCGCAGTATATTATACTGTTGCATAGTAATATCAAACTTCTTGAAAAACTGCTGGTGCCGTGAGGTGACCCAGTTGCCAACAAAAATAAGACTCACCAGCCCTTTGTGGTGCTCGTTATTGAATGCTTTCTGCGAAATCAGCTTCTCAATGTTGTTTGACATACCTTCTGAATAAATAGCGCTAAAAAGGCGTGAAGATAAGAAAAGTCAACATACCGGAACTGTGATAAGGGTATGTGCCTCAACGCTATGCTATCTAAATTTACGAATTATAAATGGTCAAAAACTGATTATGAATGATCCTCCCGGAAAATAACAGGTGGATAATCTGTAATGAACGATCTGTTATTATAACCCTTCAGCCCGGCCTTTTGTTGCACCAATCACAGGTAAAAAAAAGCGTAAGGCCGGCTGGCTTTACGCTTTTAATGCTTTATATCTAATGGTTAGTGAACTAGGCAGTTGCCTTCATATTGTCCAGTACGTCCATTACTTCTTTCACGTGTTGTGCAGAAGCATTCAGCAAAGCTTTTTCTTCTTCGTTCAATTGCAGTTCGATGATCTTTTCGATACCGTTTTTGCCTAATACCACCGGAACACCCAGGTAGATATCTTTTAATCCGTATTCGCCGGTCAGCCATGCACAGCAAGGGAAAATACGTTTTTCATTTTTCAGGATGGCTTCTACCATTTGTGCAGCCGCCGCACCTGGAGCATACCATGCAGAAGTACCGAGGAGGTTTACGATTTCACCGCCACCCACTTTAGTACGCTGGATAATAGCTTCCAGTTTGTCATTAGCTACCAGTTCAGTTACCGGAATACCACCTACAGTAGTATATCTTGGCAAAGGCACCATGGTATCACCATGGCCACCCATCAGGATAGCCTGGATATCTTTGGGAGAGCAGCCGATCTCTTCTGCCAGGAAAGCACGGTAACGGGCAGTATCCAGGATACCAGCCATACCAAATACTTTACTGCTGTCTTTTTTAGCCGTCAGGTAGGCGCAATAAGTCATTACATCCAGCGGATTGCTTACTATAATGATCACCGCATCAGGAGAATGTTTAGTGATATTCTCTGTTACGGATTTAACGATATTGGCATTTGTAGAAATTAAATCATCACGGCTCATGCCTGGTTTACGGGGCAGGCCTGATGTAATTACCACCACATCACTGTTAGCAGTTTTAGCATAATCATTGGTAACACCAACGGTTTTAGTGCTGTAGTAATCAATAGGCGCCTGCTGCCACATATCCAGTGCCTTACCTTCCGCTGTTCCTTCCTTAATGTCCAGTAACACTACTTCCTGTAAAAAATCTCTGTGGGCCAGTACATTGGCGCAGGTTGCACCTACATTACCCGCTCCTACAACAGTAACTTTCATCTTATCTAAAAAGTTTAAATGTGAAGAATAATTGGAGAAACAAAAGTAGTACTTTTTGTTTACCGTCCATAGAATATAGTCAACAGAAACTGCCTTATTTATTGCATTTTTCTGCTGATAAAACCAGCTGCTATCCCATGTAGCTATTGGCCGGGATTAATTGAATTGCTCCAATATGGTATCCAGTTTTACCTCGCCTTCAAACCCTTTCACCAGCTGTTGTTTTTTATTATAAACAAACAGGCCAGGGAAATATTTAATATCATAGAAATACATGATTTGGCGGGTAGGTTCGCTGGCCATAATAATATTAGGATAGTTCTGGATTTTGAACTCATCATAGTAGGTTTTCATTTGCTCTACTTTAAAAGGAGTAACCATCAGGATCTGTTTATCCTTGAACTTATCTATATTTTTTATGATTTCACCTGTCAGGTGTTTACAATGATCGCAGTCTACGCTGAATACAAACACCAGGGTCTTAACATTTTTCCGGATGTCATTTTTGCTGATCACATGCCCATCGGGCAGGGTAAGCGGAAAGGCAGGTATAATCGGGTACTGCAGGTAGGGGGCCTTTACCGGAGGTGTAGTGGTGGCTGATTGGGCATGTAATAAGGCTGGTATACAGCATAACCACAAAAAAAACAAGTAACGCATGTTCTCACGTATTATATTGATGAATGATAAAATTAAGCTACTTTTCCGGTTCGAAACAAAGCAAGGCAAGTTATTAAACCTTAAAATGCCGTCCAAAAGTGCCAAAAAGGGCTAAAACCAGGCCAAAAAGAAACGATTCCGGCTAATTTTGGTAATTTCATGCTTGTTCATATGCGAAAATTTTTACTTTTGCAATCCTATATAAATTTTTAACTTTAAATCAGTAACCGTTTTATGGCTACCACCGCAGATATTAGAACAGGATTAATCATAAAGCTGGATAACAGCTTATATTCTGTTGTAGAGTTTGGTCAGAACAAAACCGCCCGTGCCGCTGCTAAAGTATGGGCAAAATTGAAGGGTGTGGATAACAATCGCTCTATTGAGCATACCTGGAACTCAGGAGATAATATCTATCCGGTTCGTATTGAAAAGAAATCTTTCCAGTATTTATACAAAGATGATAGCGGGTACAACTTCATGGACAACGAAACTTTTGAACAAATGGCTATGCCGGAAGAATCAGTGGATGCTCCACAGTTTCTGACAGAAGGCCTGGAAGTTTTTGTACAGGTAAACACTGAAACGGATCAGTACATGAATGTTGAATTACCCGACAAAATAGTTTTGAAAGTAACCTATTCCGAACCCGGTATTAAAGGGGATACTGCTACCCGTACCCTGAAGCCAGCTACTGTAGAAACCGGTGCAACTGTAATGGTGCCTTTATTTGTTGAAGAAGGAGAATTAATCCGTGTGAATGCCAAGTCTGGTGAATATATCGAAAGAGTAAAACAATAGTATAAACCTTATCCAACAACAAAAATTTCTAAACCAAAAACTGTCTACATGGATTTTAAACAGATTCAGGAGCTGGTAAAAATGATTAACAAGTCAAATATCAGTGAACTGAGCATAGAGCAAGACAAGTTTAAGATTACAATAAAGCAAAAAGATAACGAGGCACAAATAATAACGGTTCCAGCAGCAGCACCTGTGCAAATGGTACCAGCCGGTATTCCAGCACAACCCGCGGCACCGGCTGCAGCGCCTAAAGCAGAAGCCGCACCTGCAGCTCCCAAGGCGGATAACCTGGTAACCGTGAAATCTCCCATGATCGGTACTTTTTACCGTAGCGCCGGCCCGGATAAAGCTCCCTTTGTAAATGTGGGTGATGAAATTGCGCCAGGTAAAGTAGTCTGCATTATTGAAGCCATGAAGCTGTTCAACGAAATTGAAAGTGAAGTAAGTGGCAAAATAGTGAAAGTGCTGGTGGATGATGCTTCCCCGGTAGAATATGATCAACCTTTATTTTTAGTAGAACCATAATATAGCTATTAGCTGTTAGCATTTAGCCTTTAGCCCGTTGACACAAATCGTCTGGTTAAAGGCTAAGTGCTAACAGCTAATTACTAACGGCTAAAAGCTAAAAAAGCTAACAGCTACCTGCTTTTTTTAACTTATAAGGAATACAATGTTTAAAAAAATATTGATTGCCAACCGTGGAGAAATTGCCCTGCGGATTATCCGTACCTGTAAGGAAATGGGTATCAAAACAGTGGCAGTTTATTCTACTGCGGATAAGGATAGTTTGCATGTGAAGTTTGCAGATGAGGCAGTATGTATCGGTAAGCCGCAAAGCAGCGAGTCTTATCTGAACATTCCTCACCTGATGGCGGCAGCTGAAATCACCAATGCGGATGCGATACATCCAGGCTATGGATTTCTGGCGGAGAATGCACGTTTTGCTGAAATATGTGGGGAACATGGGATCAAATTTATCGGCCCCACACCTGATATGATCCGCAGGATGGGCGATAAAATGACCGCCAAGGAAACCATGATTGCTGCCGGTGTGCCGGTAATTCCAGGCTCCGGTGGATTATTGCAGAGTGTGGAAGAAGCCAAATCACTGGCTACAGAAATGGGCTTTCCCGTAATCCTCAAAGCTACTGCCGGCGGTGGTGGTAAAGGGATGCGTGTAGTATGGGAAGACGGCGAGATAGAAAACGCCTATAATATGGCTAAAAATGAAGCCCGTGCAGCGTTTAATAACGATGGTATCTATATGGAGAAATTTGTGGAAGAACCCCGTCACATTGAAATCCAGGTAGCAGGTGATCAATACGGTAAAGTATGCCACCTGAGTGAAAGGGATTGCTCTATTCAAAGACGTCACCAAAAACTGGTGGAAGAATCTCCTTCTCCGTTTATGACGCCCGAACTGCGTGAGAAAATGGGGGAAGCCGCTATCAGGGCAGCCAGCGCTATCAATTACGAAAGTGTAGGTACCATTGAATTCCTGGTAGACAAACACCGTAATTTTTATTTCATGGAAATGAATACCCGTATCCAGGTAGAACATGGTGTTACCGAAGAGGTCATCAACTTTGACCTGGTGAAGGAACAAATAAAAATCGCTGCGGGTATCCCTATCTCCGGTAAAAACTATACGCCGCAAATGCATGCGATAGAATGCCGTATTAATGCGGAAGACCCGTATAATGATTTCCGCCCTTCTCCTGGAAAAATTACCGTATTGCATATACCTGGTGGACATGGTGTGCGGGTAGATTCCCACATCTATGCCGGTTATGTAATTCCTCCCTATTATGATTCCATGGTGGCTAAAATTATTACCATGGCACAAACCAGGGAAGAAGCAATTAATACCATGGAAAGAGCATTGAGTGAGTTTGTGATCGAAGGGGTAAAAACAACAATTCCTTTCCACCAGCAATTAATGCGTAATGAAGACTTCCGTAAAGGTAACTTTACAACGAAGTTTACTGAAACATTTAAGCTGGTTTAAAAAGAT
This sequence comes from Chitinophaga sp. H8, assembly GCF_040567655.1. Lineage (NCBI taxonomy): Bacteria > Pseudomonadati > Bacteroidota > Chitinophagia > Chitinophagales > Chitinophagaceae > Chitinophaga > Chitinophaga defluvii. The sequence continues at coordinate 2,683,479 of NZ_JBEXAC010000002.1, forward strand.
CTACTGTGTCTGAATAGAAAAGGAGCTACCATTAGGTAGCTCCTTTTTATTTACAGGTAATACGGATGATCAGCTTTTTCCAGGAGATGTTTTACCTGGTAAGTCTCTGTCCTGTTGCTTTTCCAATGTTTTCATGCGTTTCATTCTGTGATTCCGCACCTGTTGATATTTTTCAAATTGTGCTGCACTAAGGGTGCTTTTTATTTTTTCCTGCTGCCCCTTTTTAAGTGTTTGCATTTGTTCTTTTTTGGCAGCATCATCCAGACTTGTATTATTCCTGATGGTACCTGCCTGGGTTTTGAATTCTTCACGGATATTCTTCAGCTGTTGCTGCTGGTCTGCTGTCAGACCTAATGATGCAGTGGCTTTTTTCCCGAATTTATCTCCATCTTTCCGGCCTTTACCATCTTTCATTTTCCGCATCTTTCCCATTCTTTCCTGTGCTATTGTACGTTGTTGCTGCCAGGTATCAAATTGTTGTGGTGTAAGCACGGCTTTAACTTTACCTTCGCGGTCAGTACTCAACTCCCGGAGTTTACTGCTTCTGTCGGGATCGCTTAATGCTTTGTTGGTTCTTACTTCCTGTGCACTTTTCATGTATCCCTCATTAATGCTTTTCAACTGATCACGCTGTTGGGTGGTCAGACTCAGGTCCTTCCTGAATTTATTTTTTCCGGCCTGGCGGGTAGTATCCTGTGCGTAAATAACTGTTCCGGATAAAATCAGCAATAGTGCGATAACGGCAAATTTTCTCATAAGAAAAGTATTTGTTTGTGAGGGTTGGACTGATGAGAAAGGTGGAAGTTTAATAGAGGTGCTTAAGTGGTTGGTTCTTAATGATCTGTAAAAAAATAAAGCCCCTGGTAAAAACCAGGGGCTAATCATACACCAAAACAATCTTACGGTTTATCGCAAGAAAAGAAGTTCTCTGTACTTAGGCAGTGTCCAGTTTCTGTCATCCACCAGGAATTCCAATTTATCGGAATGGTAGCGGATTACATCGAAATAAGGTTTGATCTTTTCACAGTAGTCAATTGCTTTCTGACGGCTGTCGGTCAGCTTATTAGCTACTTTTCGTGCTTCGATCATTGCCTGTACATTTTCACTGATTACGTTGATATGTTCAGCAATTTTTTCAGCAATTTGTTTCTGTGCTTTTGCCGCAGCATCGCCCAGGCCAATTTCTTTTAATCCACGGATATTCGCGATCAGTTCATTCTGATAACGGATAGCTGCCGGTAAAATGTTATTGGTAGCAAGGTCACCAATTACACGTGCTTCGATCTGTACTTTCTTCACATAATCTTCCAGCAGTATTTCGTGGCGGGCGTGTAATTCTTTCGCGGTGTATACACCTATCTGGGTATACAGGTCAGCAGATTTAGCAGATATTAAAGCATCCAGAGCTTTAGGCGTGGTTTTGATATTTTCAAGACCTCTTTTTTCTGCTTCTTTTGCCCAATCATCACTATAGCCATCACCTTCAAACAAAATTCTTTCCGAATCTACAATATATTTCCGAAGAGTTTGCATGATCGCAATCTCTTTTTTCTCACCTTTCTCAATCAGGCCATCTACTTCTGCCTTGAAATCGATCAGGGTTTTAGCCATAATAGAGTTCAGGGTAGTCATTGCAGAGGCACAGTTGGCAGAAGAACCTACCGCACGGAACTCAAATTTATTGCCGGTAAAAGCAAAAGGGGAAGTTCTGTTACGGTCAGTATTGTCCAGCATCAGTTCCGGAATATGGCGATGCAGGTCCAGCTTCAGGATAGCTTCATCCTGTTCGTCAAATTTATTGTTTACACGGGTTTTAACTTCCTGTAATACTTCATACAGGTATTTGCCGGTAAATACAGAGATGATAGCTGGGGGCGCTTCGTTGGCTCCTAAACGGAAATCATTGCTGGGAGAGGCAATAGATGCTCTCATCAGGTCTGCGTAATCATGTACTGCCTTGATGGTATTTACAAAGAAGGTCAGGAACATGAGGTTGGTTTTCGGCGTTTTACCGGGAGCCAGCAGGTTTACACCAGTATCGGTGGCCATGCTCCAGTTATTGTGTTTACCGGAACCGTTGATACCTGCGAAAGGTTTTTCGTGTAGCAGTACCCGTAATTTATGACGTTTGGCCACTTTGGTCATTACGTCCATTAACAGGGAGTTATGATCTACTGCAATGTTAGCTTCTTCAAAAATAGGAGCACACTCAAATTGGGAAGGAGCCACTTCGTTATGACGCGTTCTTAAAGGAATACCCAGTTTATAGGATTCCAGTTCAAAGTCGCGCATGTAAGCATATGCACGCTCAGGAATAGCACCAAAGTAGTGATCTTCCAGCTGTTGTCCTTTGGAAGGCGCATGGCCCACAACGGTACGTCCGCACATGATAAGGTCAGGGCGGGCATTGGCCATAGCCTCATCTACCAGGAAGTATTCCTGTTCCCATCCCAGGGTAGGGGTTACCTTGGTAATATTTTTATCAAAATAATTACATACGTCTACAGCCGCTTTATCAATGGCAGCCAGTGCTTTCAGCAACGGTGCCTTGTAATCCAGGGATTCACCGGTGTATGAAACAAATATAGTAGGGATACAGAGGGTTTTACCATAACCTTGTTCCAGGATAAAAGCAGGGGAGGAAGGATCCCAGGCAGTATAACCACGGGCCTCAAATGTTGCTCTCAGACCACCATTTGGGAAGCTGGAAGCATCAGGTTCCTGTTGTACCAAAGCATCGCCATCAAAAGTTTCCAGTGCAGTGCCATCACCTTTCAGTGTAAAGAAAGAGTCATGCTTTTCAGCAGTGGTACCGGTTAAAGGCTGAAACCAGTGTGTGTAGTGCGTTACACCCTTTTTCATTGCCCAGGCTTTCATGCCGGAAGCAATTTGCTCAGACATTTTACGGTCTATCTTGGTACCATTCTTAATAGAATTCATCAGGCTTTTGTATGCCTCATCATTAAGATGTTCCCGCATAACTTTGCCGGTAAATACATTACTGCCAAACATATCGGTAATCTTACCGTTTTGTTCGGGCTTGATCTTTGAATCACTGCCGGATGATAAGTTTTCCAGCGCTGTAAAGCGTAACGATTGCATGCTGTAATATTTTATACAAAAAAACGGCGCTTTTACAACAAATGCAAGAATTATGTTCGTTAAGAAGAAAAAATTACACTTTTAAGGGAAATGAACCCCGTTTTTTGATATTTAAACAAAAAAAAGAGGTGGGAGTACGCTGAAACTGATATATTGAAAATTTGATAATATGATATAATCTGTTAAATGCACCTTCACCTGGCAGGAATGAACCCATTATCATATATATACTTGCAGGCAGAGATGGCTACCCTCTTGTCAATTGCCGGAAAATCATGTAGGTTTGCATCTTCTTTTTAATTCTTGTATTTACATATTCACATACATGCAAACCACCGTAGAAATTGCTGAACAGCTAGGACTTACCGCCGACGAGTTTGAACGCATAAAATCTATTTTAGGCCGCACACCCAATTTTACCGAATTAAGTATGTACTCCGTTATGTGGAGTGAGCACTGTAGTTATAAAAACTCTATAGTTTGGCTCAAATCCCTGCCCCGCGACGGAGAACGCCTGCTGGTAAAAGCAGGGGAAGAAAATGCTGGTCTGGTAGATATTGGCGATGGCTACGCGGTGGTATTTAAAATAGAATCGCATAACCACCCTTCTGCTATTGAGCCTTTCCAGGGTGCAGCTACCGGTGTTGGTGGCATTCACCGTGATATATTTACCATGGGTGCACGCCCTATTGCGGCATTGAATTCCCTGCGTTTTGGTAATATCAATGATAAAAAAACACAACACCTGGTAAAAGGGATCGTACATGGTATTGGCCATTATGGTAACTGCTTTGGTGTGCCTACCGTGGGTGGAGAAGCTTATTTTGAAGACTGCTATGGCACCAACCCGCTGGTGAATGCCATGAGTGTGGGAGTAGTAAAAGTAGGACAAACTGTTTCTGCTACATCTTACGGAGCAGGCAACCCGGTATTCATCGTAGGTTCTGCTACCGGTAAAGATGGTATTGGTGGTGCTTCTTTTGCTTCTGCTAACATTACGGAAGACAGCGTGGAGGATTTACCAGCTGTACAGGTAGGGGATCCTTTCCAGGAAAAGAAATTGCTGGAAGCATGCCTGGAACTGTGCCAGACTACTGCTCTGGTAGGTATGCAGGATATGGGCGCTGCCGGTATTACCTGTTCTACTGCTGAAATGAGCGCTAAGGGAGAACATGGCATGCATATCTGGCTGGATAAAGTTCCTACCCGCCAGGAAAATATGAAGGCATGGGAAATGCTGCTGAGCGAAAGCCAGGAGAGAATGTTGATTGTAGTGCACAAAGGCCGTGAGGAAGAAGTGCTGAAAATATTTGATAAATGGGATCTGCACTGTGTGCAGATTGGTGAAGTAACAGCAGATAAAAATCTGAAGTTCTTCATGAATGGTGAACTGGAAGCTGATGTACCTGCTGAAAGTATGGTACTGGGTGGTGGTGCTCCGCAATATCACCGTGCGTACACAGAGCCGGCTTACTTTGAGAAATTAAAAGCATTTGATATTCAGGCCGTTCCGGATACCACACATGCCCGTTTTGTAGCAGAGCGACTGATACAGCTGCCTAATATTGCTTCCAAACGCTGGATTTACAACCAGTATGATAGTATGGTAGGTACAGCTAATGCCAGCACCAATGCGCCCAGCGATGCTGCTATAGTGCTCGTAAAAGGTACTAAAAAGGCTTTAGCGGTTACTACAGACTGTAACAGCCGTTATGTATATGCCAACCCGCACCTGGGTGGCCAGATGGCAGTGGCAGAAGCTGCCCGTAATATCGTATGCAGCGGTGGAGAACCGGTAGCGATTACCAACTGTCTGAATTTTGGTAACCCTTACGATCCGGAAGTATACTACCAGTTTGTATATGCGATTAAAGGCATGGGAGAAGCCTGTCATAAGTTCAATACGCCTGTTACCGGTGGTAATGTAAGCTTCTATAACCAATCTCCGGATGGTCCGGTATTCCCTACCCCTACCATTGGTATGATGGGGATCCTGGATTCTATGGACCAACGCATTACACTGGACTTTAAAGCTGCAGGCGATCTCGTATACCTGGTTGGACGCAGCCGCAATGATATTAACAGTTCAGAATACCTGACCAAGATTGTAGGTATTGAAAATAGCCCTGCACCACATTTTAACCTGGAAGAAGAATTCCAGCTGCAACAGGCAATTACCAAGCTGAATAAAGCTGGCTTGATTCAATCTGCGCATGATGTGAGTGAAGGTGGTTTATTTGTAACCCTGTTTGAAAGTGCGATGCCACGTGCACTGGGTTTTGAATTAACTACCAACAAGGACTTCCGGAAAGATGCTTACCTGTTTGGTGAAAGCCAGAGCAGAGTAGTAGTAACTATTAATCCTGCTGATAAAGAAAAATTCGAAGCTTTACTGCATGGTTTGGTAGATGCTTCTGATCATTCTGTACGCTACACAAAGATTGGTGTGGTAAAAGGCGAATCTATTGTAGTAGATGGGGAAGACTGGGGTAAAGTAGCTGATTGGAAAACAGGCTATGATACTGCTATTGAAAGCCATTTGAAATAGCTATTAGCTATTAGCAGTTAGCTATTAGCTGATTGAAATATATTAAAAGAAGCGGTCGTCTTACCTAGTAGGGCGACCGCTTCTTTTGTAGTAACTATAGCTGCTTGTTTATTGCTTTACGATGTTTTTGATAAAATCAACCTCTTTTTGCAAATAAGGGGTACCATTTTTTCTGAAAATATCATGAAACCAAAGTGGAGGTTCTGCGGTATAGCGTTTGCTCCAGCTGTCCCATGGGTAATTGGTTTGAGATTTACCTTCGATAAAGCCCCAGTTGTAAGCGCCTACTTTATGTTTCTTCAGGATAGGCATGATCGATTCAAATGTACTTTTACGGGGCCTTGCCATGTATTCGGTACAAATGAGTGGTTTCCCGTAACGTTCCAGCTGAATAATACGTTTTTCAATTTCGGTGCTGTCATCATAGGAATGGAATGAGATCACATCCGATTCGGTGATCATCACCTTTTCAATTGGTTTTAAAGTAGCTTCCTCACTCCAATCACCAGCCCACAATCCACTGGTAAGTGGTTGTTCCGGGGCAGCGCTGCGGGCCCAGGCAAATACCTTGCTGATCAGTGGCAATACAAAGTCGGCCTTGTTTTTAAGCTCTACGGCGCCATATGCGCTCTGATTCAGGTTATCCGGCTCATTCCATACATCCCAGCATACTACTCTTTTATCGGAGGCAAACTTTTTCACCGTTTCCGTAACATACTTTTCCAGCCTGGGGTATTGTGTGCTGTCCTGCAGTGCTTTAATACCTGGGTTTTGTACCCATCCTGAATTGTGTACATGCGGTTTGGGGGCACGTTGCTTACCTGCTACCGGGTTAGGATCCCAGACAGAATCAAATAACACGAACATAATACGGATGTGGTGTTTGTCTGCAATCTCCAGAAACTGTTCCATCCGCTGAAAAAATCCTTGCGGGTCCTGCTGGTGCAACAGATCATGCAGGAACACCCGCATGGTATTCATTCCGATACCTGCTGCCAGTGAAAGTTCCCGGTCAATAGCGGCAGTGTCAAAGGTTTCGGCCTGCCACATTTCCAATTGATTAATAGCGGAACTGGTAATGTAATTGGCGCCAACCAGCCAATCTTGTTTAGCATACCATTCACCGGCTTTCGCGGCATCCCATACGGTGGCAGTTACTGGTGTGTCCTCATTTTGGGTTTCCTTTGTTTCTTGTTTTTGTGATTGTCCACAGCCAAATATTGCTGCAACTGAGCATACGAGAAAGAGTTTTTTGTACATGATTTACTTTTAAAACATGAATTATTTTACGTGGAATCGTGCCGAAGATAAAAAGATCTTCCAGCGAAAACAAGGTGACGCCATTTACAAGACTGCAAAATGATTGCACAGTGTGTCATTGTTATCATTTACAAAAAGCAGGAGAAGGGAGCTATCCCTGGGATTAAAAAGCATTTGCTTGTATATTGATTATCAATTAGTCAACTATTTCTGAGAAATGACATTTATTTAACAAGTCATTAACAAAATACAACGATCGTGTTATATTTTGTTTCAGAATGTAGCATATTTTTGATAAACATACAATACAGTGATTTTCGAGATTCATTTTAATTTATTATATAAAAATTCTTTGGAATCACTTGGTTATTCCATCTTCTATGAATACCAATTGTTCTCTACCATGTCCTGATGAAAGCTAAGTGACTTTTACACCTAGTGAAAAGAACGATTTGTTCTAGGGCCGGCTAACCACCGGCCCTTTTGTTTTCCCGTAACTCCCTTTCTTTAGTGATAAATATCTGGCGATTATTCAGTACCAGCGTACCTGACAATCGCAAAATCATACTATCACCTGCCATGGGCCTGGGTTTGCTTAGGGATGTTCCACTGATGTCCCACTGTTGTCCCACTGTTGTCCCACTGATGTTCCATACTAAAGAGCAGTGGAATATCTGTAGTATATCCTTGTCTTAAAGAGGATAAAGAGAGGAGGAGAGAAGGGCTTTTGATAAAGTATACCATAAACGACCGGTATAGCAAACCTGGCTATACTACAAAAAATGGGGCTGGTCTTGTTAAAAGACCAGCCCCATTTTTATAATCAGGTAAAAGTGGATTAAACCATTGGGATTTCTGCCACTTCGTACATTTTTTTGTCGAGTTTTTCCTTTGTTTCGCTGAAGGCTTTCAGGGTCAGTTCAATATCCTCATCACCATGTGCGGCAGTAGGTATTAAACGGTAAATGATCTGTCCTTTAGGTATTACAGGGTATACTACGATAGAGCAGAAGATGTTGTAGTTTTCGCGCAGATCCAGGCACATCGCCGTAGCTTCCGGGATATCACCTTGCAGGTAGATAGGTGTAACAGGGGAGTTGGTGTGTCCTATGTTGAAACCTCTTGCTCTTAAGCCGTTTTGCAGTTTAGTTACATTTTCCCACAGTTTGGCTTTCATTTCAGGATGCTTACGCATCAGCTGTACACGTTTTAAATGCCCGATAACGATAGGTAACGGAACTGATTTTGCAAATATCTGGGAGCGCATATTGTAGCGCAGGTAATTGATGATCGCTTTATCTCCGCTGATGAAAGCACCAATAGAAGCACCGGATTTAGCAAAAGTGTTGAACAGCAGGTCAATCTGATCCTGCACGCCTTGCTCTTCGCCGGTACCGGCACCGGTTTTACCCATGGTACCAAAGCCATGTGCATCATCTACCAGTAAACGGAATTCAAATTTACCTTTCAGGGCAGCAATTTCTTTCAGTTTGCCCTGATCTCCGGCCATACCAAATACCCCTTCCGTAATCACCAGAATACCACCACCGGAGGTTTTGGCCAGTTCAGTAGCACGTACCAGTTGTTTTTCCAGGTCGGCTATATCGTTGTGTTTGAACACATAACGATGTCCCTGGTGCAGGCGTAACCCGTCGATCAGGCAGGCATGCGCTTCAGCATCATACACAATAATATCCCTGCGGTTACAAATGGCATCAATAGCGCTCATAAAGCCCTGGTAGCCATAGTTGAGCAAGGTGGTATCTTCTTTACCCATATAATCAGACAATTCCTTTTCCAGCTGCTCGTGGAAATTGGTATTGCCGCTCATCATACGGGCGCCCATGGGAGCAGCCAAACCGTAGTCTGCAGCTGCCTGCGCATCTGTAGCACGTACTTCCGGGTGGTTGGCCAGGCCCAGATAGTTGTTCAGGCTCCAAACGATTTTTTCTTTGCCCCGGAAATTCATGCGGGGACCTATTTCACCTTCCAGCTTGGGAAAGGCAAAATAACCGTGTGCTCTGTCAGAATGTTCCCCGATAGGGCCCATGTTCTTCAGCAGTTTCTCGAAAATATCCATATGCTATATTAAATAATAATTAATTGCATCGTAAAACCGGCACAAAGGTATTAAAATTAAAGTTTCTGTAAAGTTCAGTTACTTTTGTAGTCATTTTTTCACAAAAAGGATCAACGATAATGAAACGGATGTATCTCGTAGTAATGGCACTGGTGTTGATGTCTCCCTCCCTGTGGGCGCAGAAAGCCACCTCTCCAAAACCCTTTCAGGCAGCTACTGCCAGTAAAAAAATTCCTAAACAGATAGATCGTCCCAAGCTGGTAGTAGGCATGGTAGTAGATCAGATGAGGTGGGATTACCTGTACCGCTTTTATAACCGTTATACTGATCAGGGATTCAAAAGACTGTTGCACGAAGGATTTACTTGTGAAAACACCCTTATAAACTATACCCCTACCATTACTGCCTGTGGACATACCTGTGTGTATACCGGTTCTGTACCTGCCATACATGGGATCATCGGCAATAGCTGGTATAACCCTGCTTTGGGACGCAGCGTTTATTGTGCAGAAGATACTACTGTGACTACCGTAGGTAGTAATTCCAATGCAGGAAAAATGAGTCCGCGGAATATGCTGGTAACTACTATAGGAGATGAATTAAGATTGTCCAATAATTTTCAGAGCAAAGTAATCGGGGTGGCTATTAAAGACCGCGGCGCTATTTTGCCTGCCGGGCACAGCGCTAATGCTGCCTTCTGGTATGATGGTGGTACGGGCAACTGGGTATCCAGCACCTACTATATGAAGCAGTTACCCGTATGGGCACAGGAATTCAACAACCAGAAATGGCCGGAACAATACCTGAAACAACCCTGGACTACTTTATACCCCATTGAAACTTATACTTTAAGCACAGCTGATGATAAAGCTTATGAAGCCAGGTTTAAAGGCGCCAATAACAGTGCTTTTCCGCATGATCTGAGCAAAAATGGTACAGGCGTTATCAATTCTACTCCTTTTGGTAATACGATGACCCTGGAATTTGCCAAGAAAGCTTTGGAAGCCAATAACCTGGGTAAAGGTCCGGTGACAGATTTTCTGGCTATCAGCCTTTCTTCCACAGATTATGTAGGGCATCAGTTTGGGCCTAATTCTATTGAAGCAGAAGATACTTACCTGCGCCTGGATAAAGACCTGGGTGAACTTTTCCATTACCTGGATACCAAAATAGGTAAAGGACAATATGTGTTCTTTATTACTGCCGATCATGGGGTAGCGCATGTACCCGGATTCATGGAAGAAAACAAATTGCCGGGTGAAACCTGGAGTGAGCGTAATGCCATGAATATCCTGAATGGGCAGATCAGTAAAGAGTTTGGTGTGGATAAAGCTATTGCTGCAGCAGATAATTATCAGTTCTGGATGAATCATGATGCGATTGCCAATGCAGGTAAAAAAGAAAGCGAGATCCGCGAATATATCATTGCCCAGCTGATGAAAATGCCGGCTATTGCCAATGCTTTTTCATTGAGCAATCTGATGACTACCCCTTTGCCTGAACCCATGCGCGGTATGTTAGCAAATGGCTATCATGCAAAAAGAAGTGGTGATATCCAGGTGATATTATCCCCCGGATGGATAGATGGGGGTAAAACAGGCACTACCCATGGATTATGGTATCCTTATGATGCACATATTCCGCTGGTATGGATGGGTTGGGGTGTAAAACCTGGTAAAACCAACCGGACGATTGGTATGACGGATATTTCACCTACATTGGCAGCTATGTTGCACATACAGATGCCCAGTGGCACGGTAGGTAAGGTGATTGAAGAGATTACGAAATAATCCCCGCAGCTATTCATTTTTAAGGCGATGGCCGGCAGGTAACAGGGAGATTCCCGGTTGTCTGCCGGCCATCGTCAATTTTGTGTTGGGGCATCGTCAAATCTAAAAGCAGTTCACTATCTTTAAACGAAATTCGCTGCATGGAATTTTCATTGCTGATATACGAAGTGGCCAACAGAGTAGCTACTATTACACTGAACCGTCCGGAAAAGCGTAATGCACTTAATGGTGCATTGGTAGCGGAGCTGCAGCAGGCATTTACGCTGGCAGGCGCAGATGATGCGGTAAAAGTAATCGTGCTTAAAGGCAAGGGGGAGGCATTTTGTGCCGGAGCGGATCTGGAATACCTGCAGCAATTACAAAAAAACACCTATGAAGATAATCTGGCCGATTCTCAGGCGTTATTGTCCCTGATGCAGCAGATTTATCAACATGATAAGGTAGTGATAGCACAGGTGGAAGGTCATGCTATTGCCGGTGGCTGTGGACTGGTAACCATCTGCGATCTTAGTTTTGCCGTGCCGGAAGCGCTGATGGGATATACTGAAGTGAGGATTGGCTTTATACCAGCCCTGGTGTCTGTATTTCTTGTACGCAAAATAGGAGAAGGGAGGGCCAGAGAGTTATTGCTTACCGGAAAACTGGTGGCTGCTGAAAAAGCAGCACAACATGGACTTATCACCGCTGTAATACCCGCCGAAAGCATTGCAGCACATGTGGCTAAAGTAGCGGAAGGGTTATGTACGGAGGCGTCTGCACATTCCCTTAAAGTAACTAAACTGCTGGTAGGCAGTGTACTGGATATGCCTTTGGAAAATGCTTTGGAAATGGCGGCTAAAATGAATGCCTCCACCCGGGAACATGCTGATTGTAAACAAGGTATCCAGGCTTTTTTGAATAAGGAGAAACCAATATGGTAAAGGGAAAAGCCCGTTCCTGTTTTCCACCCGGAAACACTGGCACAGATTTTTCACTATACCCTATGAAAACTATGACCATTATTATGCGAAAGTATTTACCACACACACTGTTACTGACAGCGCTATTTGTAAGTATCACCGGCAGGTTGATGGCCCAGCAAACAATTTCAGATGCAAAAATCATCTACAAAATGGAATTACCTCCGGAGCAGCTTCAAGTGGATGCTATGCTGGAAGGTAGCTCCCTCACCCAATATATGCACGGCCACTTAAGCCGGATAGATATGAATTTTAACATCGTAAAATATACTTACCTGATCAATAGTAAGGAATCTACGATGGTTACCCTGATCGATCGCCACGGGGATAAATACCTGATCCGCGGTAATAAGGAACAATATGAAAAGGACCTGAAGCAATATGAAGGCATCCGGTTCAAAGAAGAAAATGCTACCAAACAAATAGCGGGATATACGTGTAAAAAGGCGATTGGTACCATGTCGGACGGCAAAACTTTCGAGGTGTATTACGCTCCGCAATTATTGCCCGAAAATAAGCATTATAACAGACGTTTTGTGAATCTGAAGGGATTGCCCCTGGAGTTCGAAATCCTGACTAAAACAGGCGCTAAAATGCGCGTAGTAGCTACTAAAATAGACCTGTATCCTATCCCGGCTTCTTATTTTGATGTGCCCAAATCAGGCTATAAAGAGGTGAGCCAGGAGGAGCTGAAGAATATGTAAATAAGCTGTTAACTTTTAGCCTTTAGCTATTAGCCTTCCGGCTTTTTATCGTTTACATGAATATCCCAGGATAATTAATTTGATTCGCTTCGATGAGCTAAAAGCTAATAGCCAACAGCTAAAAGCTAATAAAAAGCCCCGGGTTTCCCCAGGGCCTTTTTTATTGAAGAACATCTCTTAGCCTTACTTTAAGGGCAGTACAATTTGTAACCGGTGGTAGTTCATACCATTAGGTTGTTCCATTTTGAAAGAATAAGGCAACACGTAGGTTACATTTCCTTTCTTATAGGTAAGTACTGATTTAAAATTCAGTGAGCTATTGTTACTGAGCCGGAACTCAGAATTAAGGTTGCCACTATAGCGGTAACCTGCATCCAGACCAAACTTTGCCTTAGGCATAGTGGTCAGCGTAATGCGATTCTCTGTCTTTTTATTAACCTTGTCTTTATTATCATCGGGTAAAAGGCTGTTATTCGCCCTTGCTTCGAATGCACCCACTATAAGCAGTGCCCCCGCTAATAAGCAAGACAATGAAAATACCTGCAATATGTTGTTAAATGTTTTCATTGTATCACAAATGTACAAACTTTTTGATATATTATATAACAAATCGTTAACGCAATTTACTACATAATCTTAATAAAATGTTAAAAATTACATAAACGGTTATTGCTCACTGCATTTGTGTGGATGGGGAAAATTGTTATATTTACAGTAATGAATCAGGACTTTCCATTTTTAAACGAGGATTTTGAGGATTTGAGAGAGTTGTTGCAGCAGTTTGAAAACCTCAGGTCCGGTAAATCTCATTCTTTTCTGGATGAAGATTCTTTTGAGCAGATCATAGACTACTATGACGAGCATGATGAATTGCCAACTGCTATGCAGGCCGCGGAAATAGGCATCGCCCAGTTTCCCTACTCTTCCACTCTCTTACTGAAAAAGGCCAACCTGCTGATCGAAACCAAGAAATACAGGGAAGCATTGGAATTACTGGAAAAAGCAGCCTTGCTGGACCGTAATGATATCAATCTGTATATCCTGCAAACGGACGTGTACCTGGCGCTGAACCAGCACCAGAAAGCGGCAGCTGTGCTGGAAGAGCAAATAGAGCAGTTTACGGGTGAAGACAGAACAGAACTGTTGCTGGAGCTGGCAGATGTGTATGACGACTGGGAAGAATTTGAAAAGGTGTTCGATTGCCTGAAAATGGCGTTGGAGCATGAGCCTAACAGTGAGGAAGCCCTGCATAAAATATGCTTCTGGACAGAATTTACCGGCCGGAATGAAGAAAGTATCCGCTTGCATACAGACATTATCAACGAATTTCCCTATAACCAGCTGGCCTGGTTTAACCTGGGAACTGCCTACCAGGGGCTTAAATTGTATGAAAAAGCCATAGATGCCTACCAATACGCCATCGCTATTGACGAAAAGTTTGATTACGCCTACCGGAACATGGGAGATGCGTACATCCGTTTACATAAATATGCCGATGCTATTGAAGTGCTGCAGAAACACCTGGAAATAGCCAAGCCGGAAGATGTGATCTATGAAGCTATCGGCCATTGTTATCAAAGGCAGAAAAAGTTTACCCAGGCACGTTATTATTACCGTAAAGCCTCCCATCTCAGCCCTACAGACGATAAACTGTACTATAAAATAGCGGTGGCTTACATGATGGAGGCCAATTGGGACCACGCCGCCAAATCACTGCTCAGCGCTATAAAAATAAATAAGCAAAAAGCAGAGTACAATATTGCCCTGGGAGAATGTTTCCTGGAATTGGGCAAAAATAAAGATGCGCTCATGCATTTTATGAACGCAGTAAAAACACGGCCTAAAAGCGCCACCGCCTGGCAGGCACTCATCAAGGGCCTGTATACTTCAGGGTTCCTGGAAGAAGCCCTGACACAATTAACGCAGGCGGAAGAAAAAGCAGGTCGTAAACCCATTTTCGTATACTATCGCGCCGCTATCTTAATTGCCATGGGGAAGGCCAAGGAGGGGATCATACACCTGGAAACAGCCCTACAAATGGCACCCAGACTGGTGAAGAAAATAGTGGAGCTTGATCCTGCCCTCCTCCAACATGGGAATGTGCTCGAACTCATTTCCCGGTACCGTCGTAAACGCTAATCCTGTTAATTAGCGTTAAATTACTTTCATCAATAAAGTATACTTCTTATTTTTGCGCCGGTTTTCTAATTAACTTTTATTAGGCCGAACTGACAATAATGGGTTTAACTGTTTAATTCTTAACGCCTAACGGTTATTTATGTACTACTATAATTTATTAGTTGCATATTTACTGTTGCAAAACGTATTTAACAGCAATAGCCGGTTAGCGTTGGGTTAACTGACCATTAAGAGGATAAAAATGTTTCAAATGAATTTTAATCTGACACAGATTCCGGAAAGGACACAACAGCCCCGTACGAATGGTCTTACCATGGTAATGGATAAAGGGCTGAGTTTGGAAGAAGCAAAGAATTTTTTATCGGTCGCGGCACCCCATGTTGATATCCTGAAGCTGGGATTTGGTACAGCTTTCGTTACTCCCAACCTTCGCCAGAAAATAGAACTTTACCAGGCTGCCAATATCCCCGTTTATTTTGGCGGTACCCTGTTCGAAGCATTTCTTATCCGCAACCAGTTTGAGGAATATATCAAGGTGATAAAGGATTATGGCATTACCTATATGGAAGTGTCTGATGGTTCTATCACTATCCCCCACGCTGAAAAATGTGGCTATATCGAAAAGCTGGCTAAGGTAGGCGTAGTATTGAGTGAAGTAGGCTCTAAGGATGCGGAGCATATCATTCCGCCCTATAAATGGATCGAATTAATGCGTGCTGAACTGTCTGCCGGTGCTACCTATGTGATTGCGGAAGCCCGCGAAAGCGGCAACGTAGGTATCTACCGCGGATCCGGTGAGGTACGGGAAGGGCTGGTACAGGAGATCCTGACCCAGATCCCTGCTGAGAAAATTATCTGGGAAGCTCCTCAAAAGGCACAACAACTGTATTTCCTGGAACTGGTAGGTTGTAATGTGAATCTGGGCAACCTGGCTCCGCACGAAGTAATCGCACTGGAAGCTATGCGTATCGGCCTCAGAGGCGATACTTTCCACCTGTACCTTGACAAAGCATAATACACTTATAAAGCAATAGACTGTTACAGATAGTAATACCCGGATAGTTTGAACTATGGGAACCTGTCTGTAACAGTTTATTTAATACGGATGATCTTTCTAATTTAAAAGAGTATGAAAGTATACGGGCTGATCGGTTATCCCCTGAGCCATTCTTTTTCCAAAGGTTTTTTTGCGGAAAAGTTTCAACGGGAAGGTATACAGCAATGTGTATACGAAAATTTCCCTATTCCCACTATTGCAGACTTTCCCGGTTTACTACAGGCACAGCCCCAGCTGAGCGGTCTAAATGTAACCATCCCTTATAAAGAAGCCATTTTACCTTTTCTGGATGAATTAAGCCCCGCAGCGGCTAAGATTAAAGCGGTGAATTGTATCCGGTTTCATGATGGCAGGAAAACAGGCTATAATACGGACGTGATCGGGTTTAAAAAGTCCCTGTTGCCTTTCCTGCAGCCACATCATACCCGGGCACTGGTATTAGGTACCGGCGGTGCTGCAAAAGCAGTGATGTATGTACTGGAGGAACTGGGTATAGCTTATACACTGGTAAGCCGTACTGCTGCGGATGGTGTGGTAACCTATGCCTCACTTGATGCTGCAATGATGGCGGCTCATACACTTATTGTAAATACTTCTCCGCTGGGGATGTATCCGGATGTAGACAAAGCTCCTCCGCTACCTTACGAATGTTTGTCTTCTCAGCATCTGCTGTACGATTTAATCTATAACCCGGAGAAAACATTGTTCCTGCAAAAAGGAGCTGCACGTGGGGCGGCTGTTAAAAACGGCCATGAAATGCTGATACTCCAGGCGGAAGCTTCCTGGGACATATGGAATGATCAATAAGATTTTACAGGATACTACTATAAAAAATGGCTGCTTTAATATTTAAAAGCAGCCATTTTTATGCATCAGCATATTATTATAGTGGCTTAATCAGGTAGTATACGCAGGTAGTAAAAAAATTACGTACAAAAGGAATGGCCGCCAGTGGCTTCCATTGTTCCCGCGCGCTTACGCCGAACTTGTATTTATAGATGGGATTGATCAGGTAAAATTTGCGCTGGGTAATCTTATATTGCTGGCGTTTTACGATCCGCTCAAAACGTTCAATAGAAATCCCCGTATCCTTTATTTCCATTAATTCCTGTATAATAGGTTCCGGTTCTTTAAAAGCACGCAATAGCCCTCTGTACAAAGGGCGGGGCAATAGGTGTATGTAAGGCATCAGGGTCAGCACTTTACTGGTGCATACCTGCTGATGGCCGCCATGGGGCATATACCAGGGTGGAAACCCGAAATATACCTGCCCGCGCGGGCTTAATAATTGTTTCAGGTGTCCGATAATTTTCTCCTGGTCTGGGATATGTTCAATCGCATCCTTCAGGATGATCACATCAAAAGTGTGACGGTATTCCCCTAAAAAATCAAGGTCATAAATATTCTTTGCAATCAGGCGCAGTTGCCCGGTACCGGTATATTCTTTTAAAAAGCCTTCCGCCAGATCAATGCGTTGTTGAGATAGATCTACCCCTACACAGATACAGCCCTTTTCCAGGAGGGGAGTAAGCACCCCGCCTTCACCACAGCCTACTTCCATTACTTTCAGGCCAGCGATATCCGGAAATTCTTTTTCAATAAAGGGGATCACATAGTTGCGGGAGTTGTCCACCTGTTGCTGGTACCGCACATTATCATCCCTGTGTTGTAGTAACGACATATTATAAAAATTGTGTGAAAATAGGAAAAAATAAGAAGAAGCTATCAGCCATGAGCTATGAGTGGGGAGCTGCCCTCCGTGAAACAGGTTTTGTGAACGAAAGCGCATAGCTCGCAGCTCGTTGCTCACAGCTATTCTATATCTTTGCCAAATGATGCAGGTGGAAGAAAAAAATATTTACCAGGAAGGACAGGTATTACTGATTAATAAGCCATTAACCTGGACTTCGTTTGATGTGGTACGTAAGATCAGAAATACGACCAAAGCTAAAATAGGACATGCCGGAACATTAGATCCGCTGGCCACAGGGTTACTCATTTGCTGTACCGGCAAAATGACTAAAAAAATAAATGAGTATCAGGCTCAGGAAAAAGAGTATACAGGCAGTTTTACGTTGGGGGCTACTACACCTACTTTTGACCTGGAATCTGAACCTACTGATTTTAAAGAGATTACTGGCATCGATACGGCTTTCCTGGAAGCCACTGCAGCAAAGTTTACCGGTGAGCAGATGCAGTATCCGCCTATACATTCAGCTATTAAACAAAATGGTAAACCCATCTATCACCTGGCACGTCAGGGGGTGGAGGTGAAGGTAGAGCCGCGTAAAGTGTTTATTACCGCTTTTGAGATCACTAAAGTTGAATTGCCTTTGGTGTATTTCCGGGTGGTATGTTCTACCGGAACGTATATACGTTCACTGGCGAATGATTTTGGTGCTGCACTGGGATGCGGCGCACACCTAAGCAGCTTATGCCGCACCCGTATTGGCGAATTCAGGCTGGAAGATGCACTGGATATACATGCTTTTATTGCGCAGTTTAAGCAATAAGTTGTTTATGGCTAAGGCAGTGTAGTAGTTATGGCTGATGATGGCTGTAATGGAAGGCTTGTTCCAATGCAGGTGTTAGAAAGGGTAGCCTATGGCAACGTTCCAGATGATATTGTCCCGGCGCCATTGCGGGTCTTTCAGGTCCCATTTGCCCATATACCATCCATTTCTATTACCAATATCATAAGGTACTTTAAGCGGGATACCCCAATCGAGCCGGATCAGGAAAAAAGCGAAGTCCAGCCGTAATCCCAGGCCGGTACCAATAGCCAGGTCCTTATAGAGGTTTTTTAACTGGAATTCAGACCCTGCTCTCAAGGTATCTTTCTTCACCATCCATATGTTTCCGAAGTCAAGGAAAGTAGCTCCTTTAAGGTTGACGGTACCACTGAACATACGGATCAGATCAAACCGGTATTCTACATTTCCTTCCAGTTTCATATCGCCTGTCTGGTCGGGGAATATCTGAGCGGTACTGGAAGTATCTCTGTAGGAGCCGGGACCGAGCGTACGGAGCCGCCAGCCGCGGATACTGTTGGGACCTCCTGCGGTAAACTGCCGGATGTAGGGGAGTACACTGGATTGTGCATACGGGATACCGATACCTGCATATGCCCTGGTAGCCACAGCACTGTGCAGCCCCAGTTGCCAGGTATGACGGTAATCTGCTTCCAGTTTTACAAAGTTGGAAATGGTAAGGCCGGTTAAGGTTTCCAGATTGGTGTGTTTACCGGAAATGCCATTCATAATACTGTTTACCCCATTCAGCCATAAGCCGGATTCTTCGATACTTAATCTGAGGTAGGAGTGATGCCGTCTGTGAAAAATATCGTTATTGCTGAAAATAAAGCTTACCTGCTCACCACCGATAAAAGCCGGTTCAAAGCTACGTTTGAGGTAGGGGTTTTTATTTACCACAGTGTCGCGAAATACATCATTCAGGTTAACCCCTACATAGTTTAGCGAAAAGGGACGTACTATCCAGCGTTTATAAACAGTTTCATTCCATTCATAGCCAAAAGAGGCGTTGATATTGGAGATGTCAAATTTTTCAATGCGGGATAAGTAGTTAATACCCGCAGTCAGCCGTGTTTTTACATTAGACCGGTTAGTACCTCTGATACGGAAAGGCGTAATAAAGCGGGGCAGGGCCAGGTTAACTTCTCCACCAAACTCTTTGGATTGCAATTCGAATCTTCCCTGGTTCCTGATCAGCTCCAGGCCGGTGTTCAGGCTTACCCCCAACTGGTTGGCAGCCCTGTTCAGGTTCAGGTGGCGGTAATTCAGGCTTACGCCTGTACCCACAAAGTAGTCGGAGCTGTTACTTACTTCAAAGTTGGCACCCAGTACCTGCCGGCGTTTGGGCGTCAGGAAAACATAGGCATCCAGTGTATTGGGCTTTTCATTGTTTTCTTTGTATTGCAGTGTTACAAATTGCCAGACACCCAGGTCATATAGTTTGGTAATGGCATTGTTGTACTGATTCTGAGAATAAAGTTCACCTTCCCGCAGTAAAATTGATCTTGATAATACCCCTGGCTTCAGGATATCCTGGTGAAAACGGATGGTGATATACTTTCTGATATCTTCATGCAGGGTACTGTCAGTAGGGCTGCTATTTAAGGAATAGTCGGGGTAAACATATATTTTATTGATACGATACTGCTCATACGCAGAGAAGGAGGAATCTTCCGGGTTTTTTATCTTCACCGTCACATCCATGGTTGGTTTTTCCAGGCCTTTGCGTTCATTGAAGATATTTACAAAGCCTTCAAAAGGGTTGAGGGAGTTCCGGAACAATGCTTTATTGAGTGTGTCTACTTCAAATTCAATGGCATCACGATTAAATTTATAGTAGCCTGCATCTTTCATGAGGCGGGTAAGCCGCTCTCTTTCCCGACCCAGTTCTTCCTGTTTATAAGCCATTCCTTTTTTGATGAGGGACAAATCCTGGGAGCTTTTAACAATAGCCATCAGGGCAGAGTCGGGTACATCATAGGAGATTTTATCGATCACAAAGTTTTTGCCGGTATTTACCTTGTAGGTAACGGCGGCTTTCTGATTTTTTATTTTCTCGTCATAAGCCACAGTAGCATAGAAAAAGCCCTGGTTGTTCAGGTAGCTGGTCATGCGTCTTACAGACTCTATGGTTTTGGTAGAATCGTAAACTACAGGTTCTTCCAGGTTTCTTTTGGCTAGTACAATGTTCCAGAACCAGTTTGATTTTTTTTCGTTGTATTTCTGATTATACAACCACACTTTGATACGTGTAGCCAGCAATTTTTTATTTGCCTGTTGCTGCATCAGCGATTTGGAGGAAAGTGAGCTGCGCAGATCCTGTTTGTCAGCTACCAGGAGCTCTCCTTTAACGTCTACGTTGCTGCTTACATATAATGCCTGATTTTTTTGCAGGTACCTGGTATTGGAACAAGCTCCCAGCGTCAGCAGTATAACGGTAATAACAAAATAGTTCAGTATGGAAGGGGAACTATGTGGCGGCTGCATCACTGGCAAAACGATTAATTATATTTTGTAATACCTTACTTTCATTACTGCGTCATGGATGGAAACCTTACCTGCAGCTTTGCTGATTAAAAGAATATATGTAGGTTTGGTTCCATGTTATCAAAGGCGCAAATTAAGTATATTCAATCATTACAGCACAAAAAATACAGGCAAAAATCCGGCCAGTTCATGGCAGAGGGAGATAAGATCGTGCAGGAGCTGCTACTGGCAGGACAACAGGTACAGGAAATCTATGCCACTGCTGATTGGATCGCCGCACATCAGCCCTTGCTGCAGGAGCACTCCAGGGTACGTTTGCTGGAGGTAATGCCTGAGGTGCTGAAACAAATGTCTTCCCTGATTACTCCCAACCGGGCTATGGCCTTGCTGAATATGCCTGCTTCCAATGCTCCGCTGGAACTAAAAGGTAAGGTGAGCCTCGCATTGGATGCTATACAAGACCCCGGTAATATGGGGACTATAATTCGTATAGCCGATTGGTTCGGCATTCAGCAGGTGATTTGTTCGCCTGATTGCGTGGATGTATATAATCCTAAAACGATACAGGCCACTATGGGCAGCCTTGCCCGTGTACATATTGCAGAAAGCGATATCCACCAGTTATTAACACAGACTACCGTGTCTTCTTATGCCGCTACCCTGCATGGAGAAAATATTGCGGGCTTTGCTCCTATCGAAGAAGGGGTTATCCTGATTGGTAATGAGGGCAGAGGATTGCGTGATGAAATAATCGGGATAAGCACTTACCGGATCACCATTCCCCGTATGGGGGGGGCCGAATCCCTCAATGCTGCCGTGGCTACGGGCATTATCTGCGGCAGGATGATGATAAAATAGCTTTTAGCTGTTGGCTATTAGCTGTTAGCTTTTGATCGTAGCGAATGATAGCCGACTTAACCATCAGCTATAGTAACTTATATGTATGCGCTAAGTTTTGCCTGCTCAAAAACGTGGCTAAAAGCTAACAGCTACTTAAACTGTATCGCTTTTACCGGTGTTATTTTTTGAATGATCATGGAAGGAATGACCAGCACGCATATGCAAATTCCGAAGGTGGCAACATTGATCAGGGCAATTTCCCACCAGTGCAGGGAGATCGCTGCTACAGACATATAATAGGATTCTTCCGGCAGTTTGAAAAAGCCGGTAGCTTTTTGAAGAAAGGCGAGTCCCAGTCCGAGCATATTACCCAGCAGCATTCCTGTAAGCACGATGTAGCCAGCCTGGTAAACAAATACTTTCTGAATATCCCAGTCTATCATACCCAGCGCCTTTAAGATTCCCACCATATTGGTGCGTTCCAGTATGAGAATCAGGATGGCGGTAATCATATTCACAATTGCTACGATGGTCATAATGAAGACGATGATCACTTCATTTTTATTTTGCAGCTGAAGCCAGTCAAATATGTTGGGATAGATATCCCGGATGGTGCGGCTGAATAATTCTGCCGGGAGTTTATTCTGATCAATATACTCGTTAAAGGCATTCATCTGCTGGTAGTCTTTCAGGAAAAGTTCATATCCGCCTACTTCTCCGGGCGCCCAGTTATTTAGTTTGCGGATCAGTTCCAGATCGCCGATCACATAGGTTTTATCGTATTCTTCAATACCGGTTTTATATATGCCCGTTACCGTTAGCTTCCGTGCACGGGGAGGTAACCCGCCACCCTGGATAAAATAGACAATCAGCTTATCATGTAGTTTTAGCTGTAATGCACTGGCAGTATGTTCGGAAATCATGATCTCCGGTGCGTAGCTGCTATCTGTATAATGGATAGGGCCACCCTGGCGTATAAATGGTTGTAATTGTTGCCAGTGATAGTCTTTGTCTATTCCTTTGAAAATGACCCCGTCTATATCCTTATCCGCCTTGATAATAGCCGACTTGGTAGCATAATTATTCAGGGACACTACTTCCGGTAATGCTTTTAGCTGTTTTACAAGGAGGGAATCACTCTTGAAAGGGGCTTCTTCAGTGAGCGGGCCGGCATTGGGCTGATAGCGGTTTACATGCACATGCCCCCAGAAAGTAAAGATCTTGTCTTGTATTACTTCCTGGAAGCCATTTACTAACGCGGTAGCCAGTATCATTACTGCGATGCTGATAGCAGTAGCCGCTATGGCAATGTTAATGATGAACCTTGAAAAGGTGGATGCTTTGTTAAAGGCAATCCGCCTGGCAATAAAGAGTGATAACCGCATGAGTCGTGTATTCCGGTTCAAACCTACCTGATTTTAAGGAAACGGCAAAGGGAATAAAATGGAAAGTCTATATCAAAATACAGGGGAGATTACGTTCTATAGCTTTCAGCTTTGAGCATTCAGCCCATTCCGGTAGCTTTGTGTTTTGAGCTGATTCTTTCAGCTTATTGTTGTAACTTAAATTACTATTCTGGTATTATGCGGATAATAACGTTGTTTTTTATAGTATTTGCAGGGCAGCTATTAACCATTAGTGGCGTAAAAGCGCAGGAAAATGCCATCACTCCTGATCATGTATACCGCAAAAACATTAAGACAGTAAAATTGAATCAGAAGGGAGATCCGCTGAGCATGCCGGTAGTAACGCTGAATAGTGATGAGCGCCTGGAGCTTTCTTTTGATGATCTGGATAATGATGTGAAAAATTATTTCTATTCCCTGGTGTTATGTAATGCCGACTGGTCGCCGGCACAGATCAGCGCCTTTGATTACCGCAGGGGATTTTCTGAAAACCGCATACAGGATTACCGCTTTTCCAGTGTAGCCTTACAACGATATACCCATTACAGTGTGGAAATCCCTAACCGTAACAGCTACCCTATTAAGTCCGGCAATTATATACTTAAGGTTTACCTGGACAGTGATACTTCCCAGGTGGTGCTTACCCGCCGAATGATGGTGATAGAGAATAAAGCAGGGGTAGGAGGTTTTATACAGCAGCCGGTAAGCCCCAAGTTATTCCGTACACATCAGAAAGTAAATTTTACTGTAAATACCGGTAGCCTGAATATTGTAAATCCTTTTGAACAGATTAAAGTGGTGATACTACAGAATTACCGCTGGGATAATGCAGTAACAGGACTCAAGCCCCGTTTTCTGAAGGGCAACGTCATAGAGTATAATACAGAGCAGGACTGCGTGATGCCGGGAGGAAAGGAATGGCGCTGGATAGATTTGCGTAGCTTCCGTTTGCAAACAGAGCGTGTTAAAACTTCAGAATACCGTAGGGATGGTACGGATGTATTTGCGATGCCGGACTATGAAAGATCAGACAAAGTATATCAGTTCTTAAAAGACATTAACGGCAAGTTCACCCCCGCAACATTGGATAATTATGATCCTAATTTTGAAGGTGATTATGCCACGGTGCATTTTTCATTTCCGGTACCGGAGCCTTATGCAGGGTATGATATGTATATTTTTGGAGAGCTGACCAATTATGAATGCAATGATAATAACAAACTGACCTTCAATGGAGCCACGCGTGCTTATGAAGGTTCCCTTGTTTTAAAGCAAGGGTACTATAATTACATCTATGGATTGATAGACCGTACCAGTAATGGTAAATTCAATACAGAATATACGGAAGGCGACTGGTGGGAAACGGAAAATGTGTATACCATATTCGTATATTACCGGCCGCTGGGCGGCCGGTCTGACGAGTTGGTAGCTTCTGCCACACTTAATTCTATCCTTAGCAGAAAATAAGGGATCAGTTTACACTTTGCCGTAGCTTCACAATGTTTGCAGCCCCTCTTTTAATAATAATGCGGGTACCCCTTTCATAGGTGAAGTAACGGTAGAACCAGTTAATAAACACGACGAGTTTGTTACGGAAGCCGAGCAGGCTCATCAGGTGTACGATCATCCATACGATCCATGCAAAGTAGCCACTCATGATCATGTTGGCAAACTCAGCCACAGCTCTGTTTCGACCGATAGTAGCCATGCTGCCCAGGTCTTTATAGCGGAAGGGCTGCATAGGCTGGCCTTTCCATCCTCTTATCAGGTTTTCAGCCAGGTTTTTGGCTTGTTGTATCGCCACCTGCGCAACCATGGGGTAGCCTTTAGGGAACCTGGGATCATTAGCCAGCTGGGCAATGTCGCCGATGGCATAGATATTCGTAAAGCCCTGCACCTGGTTAAATTCGTTGACAAGGATACGTCCGTTGGGTATAATGATTTCTTTAGGGATGCCGGTTACCGGTACACCTTTCACCCCTGCCGACCATAAGAGGGATTGGGTAAGGATGGTTTCTCCGGTACTTAATAGGAGGGTTTTACCATCATATTCCTTCACTACGGTATTACACATTACTTTTACGCCGAGGTGTTGCAGGCCTTCCAGTGTTTTCCTGGAGGATTTTTCACTCATAGATGCCAGTAATCTGGGGCCGCCTTCAATCAGATATACATTCATGAGATGTACCGGCAGGTCCGGATAATCCTTCGGCATGATGTATTTACGCAGTTCTGCAAAAGCTCCTGCCAGTTCTACACCAGTAGGGCCGCCGCCTACCATCACGAAGTTAAGTTTGGGCTTAATTTCTGCTTCATCCTTTAGCAGCAGGCTTTCTTCAAATTGTTTGATGACATAGTTTCTGATCTGCACTGCTTCGATCAGGGATTTCATGCCAATGGCATGTTCTTCGATCACTTTATTGCCAAAAAAATTGGTATTACTGCCGGTAGCAAATACCAGGTAGTCATAGTGTATTTCACCAATACCTGTTTCCAGTATATTTTCCGCCGCACGTACGCCTGTTACTTCTGCCATACGGATACTGAGGTTGCGGTGTTTTTTGAAGATACCACGCAGGGGAAAAGCAATGCTGTCCGGCTCCAGTCCGGCAGTAGATACCTGGTATAATAGCGGTTGAAAAAGGTGATAGTTGTTCCTGTCGAGTAAAACTACCTGTACAGGTGCATTTTTGAGCTTTTTAGCAAGGTTAATGCCTCCAAATCCTCCACCCACGATGACTACACGGGGTAGCGTTGTTTCCGGAATGTTGGGCTGAATCATAGCACAATTTTTTACTAGTCAAAGAATCAGAAAGGTGTGTAAACTGGCGGCAAATGCCGTACCAGCAATAAAATTTATCAAAAGTACAAAACTTTCAGAAAAAAATGAAAGAAAGGATGATAAAGAGTTGTGGGAAAGCTTTTAGCTGTTAGGCATTAGCTATTAGCCCAATGCAGCGGAGAAGAGCCATGAGCTTTGAGCTACGAGCTTCGAGCAAAAATGCGGCGGAGAAAAGCTTTTAGCTGTTAGACTTTAGCTATTAGTGCAATGCAGCGGAGAAAGGCTGCGAGCTTTGGGTAAATGCGGCGGGTATTTGCATACTCATCAGTTTTAATGTCGTGCTGCCTGTGTGGTAATTATGCCACACAGCGGGCATTTATTTATACCTGTTTATAGTTTTTATGCACGCTTCATACGTTATCTATGCTTTAACTATGCTCTATCTATGCTTTAACTATGCTCTATCTATGCTTTAACTATGCTTCAACTATAGCGTAATAGTTGGATCAGCATTTTGGCTCGCAGCTCACAGCTCTTCTCCACTACCCTGAGCCTGGCAGTTAAAAAAAGAATGCTTTTGATGCTAAATAATTATTTCTATTTTAGCAAGCGTATACTAAAAGTTAACCAGTCAAAAAATACTCCGGGGCAGCCCAACTGCCATTGCTCAGTAGATGATGAGGTTATTGGGAGGGCAATGAACAGGTTGGGGCGAAACGTTATGAGGCACTTTCCCACGAAAGTGCTTTTAGCTGTGTTGTTAGCAAATAATCCGAACAATCATCAATAAACAAATACCACGTTATGAACAAGAACAATGGAAATCCGGAGGCGACAGACCGCCGCTCATTCCTTAAAACATCAGGGCTGGTAATGCTAGGCAGCACATTGGCCTATCAGAGTGGCTTTGCTGCAAATATACTTAGTGGAGTAGCCAAGCCGCAAATAAAAGTAGGTCTGATCGGTTGTGGGGGCCGGGGAACCGGTGCTGCCTCACAAGCTCTGGAGGCAGATCCGGGTGTAGTGATCACCGCCCTGGGAGATATTTTTGAAGACAGGCTGGAAGAAGCGCATGCCGCACTGCTGGAAATCAGCAAGGACAGGGTGAAGGTGGATAAAAAGCACCGTTTTATCGGCTTTGACGCCTATCAGCGTGTGCTGGATTCGGGAGTAGACGTTGTGTTGCTGGCTACACCACCTAACTTCAGGCCGGATCACCTGACAGCTGCTATCAATGCCGGTAAGCATGCATTCTGCGAAAAGCCGGTAGCTGTGGATGCACCTGGCGTACGTAAAGTATTGGCGGCCGCCAAAAAAGCAAAGGAAAAAGGACTCTCTATTGTATCCGGCTTCTGCTTCCGCTATGATGCTTCCAACCGGAAAGCATTTGGCAAAGTGCTGAATGGGGATGTGGGAGAAATCCGTTCTGTTTCTACCTTCCGCAATGGTGGCGGATTATGGTCAAAACCACGGCAGCCGGACTGGACAGATGTAACTTTTCAATTGCGCAACTGGTATTATCACAGCTGGCTTTCCGGCGATTTTATCGTGGAGCAGGCCGTACATAGTATTGACATGATGCAGTGGGCCATGGGTGATAAGCTGCCTATAAAAGCTACCGGTACCGGTGGCCGCCAGGCCCGCGTAGATCCTATTTACGGGAATGTATATGATCACTTTGCCATTGAATACGAATATGCCAACGGTGCCAAAGGATATCACTTCTGCCGTCAGCAGAATGGCACCTCCGGCCGTAACAGCGTAGACGTGATGGGCGCAGAAGGAAGTGCCTTCTTCTCTATTGGCAGTAAATATGAAATCACCGGTAAAAACCAGTGGAACTCCGCAGCAGAACAGAACAACATGTACCAAACCCAGCATAACGAGCTTTTTGCATCTATCCGGAACGGCAAGCCTGTGAATGATGGGGAGTGGATGGCCAACAGCTCCATGCTGGCAATCCTTGGGCGCATGGTGGGCTACAGTGGACAAACCATTACCTGGGACGATGCCTTCAATTCCAACAAAGAACTGGGACCTAAAATCGAGGACTATAACTGGAACCTGAAATGGACAACAGAACCTGTAGCCATTCCCGGAGTAACCAAAGTATTGTAGACTGTTTTTAAAGTGTTACAGACCGTCTTTTAATCAAAAAACTGAACATGAAATCATTAGCAAAAGTTGTCATGGTGCTACAGGTGTGCATCATTTGTTCGCTCACTTCGTACGCCCAGTCAAAGCCCATTGCATTCGGGAATGAACTGAAAATAGATCAGGTGAATGCTGGTTCTAAGTTAAAAGGAACACCCATTAACTGGATCAATGTGAATACAGACCCTGATACCTGGAAAAAGAATAAAGACCTGTTGATCTGCTCCGGTAAGCCTATTGGTGTAATGCGGTCTGAAAAGCTGTATGAGAATTTCATTCTGCATGTAGAATGGCGGCATATGGAGCCAGGAGGCAATTCAGGTGTTTTTGTATGGAGTGATGCCAAGCCGGATGAAAAAGGCCGCCTGCCAGGTGGGGTAGAAGTACAAATGCTGGAACTGGACTGGGTGAACCTGAATATGGATAATGGTAAGAAGCCACCTATTGCTTATGTACATGGAGAACTTTTCGGAGTAGGTGGTGTGAAAACCATTCCGGATAATCCCAGGGGCGAGCGTAGTAAATCAATAGAGAATCGTTGTAAGGGAAAAGGAGAATGGAATACTTATGAAGTGGTATGTGTGGATGGTACCATCAAACTTTCTGTAAATGGTAAGTTTGTAAACGGCATCAGCCAGTCTACTGTTAGAAAAGGATATCTCTGTCTGGAGTCTGAAGGAGCAGAAATTCACTTCCGTAATCTCCGGGTCATTGAGTTACCCTGATAAGAAGCGTTTATAAAAAAAATCCCCGGCGCAATTACTGCACCGGGGATACACCATCTAAAAAAATATGACTGTAATTACATTTTCTTTGCATCTTCCAGGAACTTGGCCAGGCCAATATCTGTTAAAGGGTGTTTTAACAGTCCCAGTATAGAATCTAAAGGACAGGTACATACATCTGCACCAGCTTCTGCACATTTTACGATATGCAGCGCATTCCGGATAGAAGCTGCCAGTATTTCAGTTTTGAAACCCTGAATGCTGTAGATCTGAGCAATTTGTGCAATCAGCTCCACACCATCCCAGCTGCTGTCGTCAATACGGCCGATGAAAGGAGATACATAAGTAGCTCCGGCTTTGGCAGCCAGGATCGCCTGACCAGCAGAGAATACCAGGGTACAGTTAGTTCTGATACCATTGTCAGTAAACCATTTGATTGCTTTTACGCCATCTTTGATCATAGGCACCTTTACCACGATATTAGGGTGGATAGCTGCCAGTTTCTTTCCTTCTTCAACAATAGTTTTGAATTCGGTAGTTACCACTTCCGCACTTACGTCACCTTCCACCAGTTCGCAGATAGTTTCGTAGTGTTTCATAATATTCGCTTCTCCTTTAATGCCTTCTTTGGCCATCAAAGTAGGGTTGGTGGTTACACCATCCAGGATACCGAGATCATTGGCTTCCTGTATCTGCGCAAGATTTGCTGTATCTATAAAAAATTTCATCTGAAAAAGATTGATTTAGTTATTTACCGGATGGAACATCCATGCCTTGCATACTTCCCACAATAAAAATGCCATTAAATGTGGAGTTGAGATGAAGGTAAGGCTGTTTCATACTATGCAAAAGAAGATTAAGTTCCTGGATTTTCATTGCACCAAGTCATTAGTAAAAGGAGAGAAAATAGCAACCAAATGACTATTGACGAGTGGCTAATGACCTTAATATAAAAGAAAAAAAATCGGCAAGTTACTTACATCGCACCGCTACAACCACCTACCCTTGCTACATTCCTGTCCTGGGGGGATTCAGTAGGAGCTGGTCGTATAAGACTTGCCGGCTGCAAAGGTAGTATAATAGATCATAAATCCAAGCGTTTACAATAGGATTGTTGTAAATATTTTTGATGACAACAATTAGTTGTAAGCTGTAGTGCTTGTTGGTAAAGTGTTTGGAGGGAATGTAAATGATGTATGTGAAAAGTTGATATTACTTAATGGGGATCATTGTGAACGCAATTATGTTGTAAAACTGGACAGATTCCTGCTCAAAACCGGACACGTTAATTTAAATAATATATGTATAAATTTGATAGTAAGTAACGCGCTTGTTTGGCATTTTGTTGGTGGGCATTCGTGAATTATTATCCTGATAAGCTGGAAAGTTCCGTTTATGTTTAAGAACTATATTAAGATCGCGTTTCGTAATTTATGGAAGAACAAAGGTTTTTCTACTATCACTATACTGGGGTTGGCAACGGGTTTGGCTACCTGTTTGCTGATTGCTTTATTTGTAACGGATGAGCTGCGATATGATAAATTTAATGTGCATGCGAACCGTATCTTCCGGATAAATGCGGACTTTAGTGTAAATGGCAGTCTGTTTAAAGAACGGCAGGTACCGGCACAATTTGGCCGTGTTTTAATGCAGGACAATCCCCAGGTGGAAAATTATGTACGACTGTCAACCCATGAGAATATTTTGATCAGGAAAGGGGATGAAACATTGGCGGAGCCTAATGCCTGTTTTGCGGATTCTTCCTTATTCGATGTATTTACCTTGCCCATGGTGGCCGGAAATGCTAAAACAGCTTTAACCCGTCCTGGCACCATGGTGATCTCCGAGCGGATAGCCCTTAAATATTTTAACAGTACAGATGTAGTAGGTAAGACGCTGCTCACAGACAATATTTATCCTTATCAGATTAGCGGGGTTATCAGGAATGTACCGGCTCAATCGCATATTCATTTTGATTTTATCCGGTCAATGGCCAGTATGGCAGAAAGCAGGGAAGACAACTGGCTGGGTAATAATTTTGTTACTTATTTGCTGGTACGTCCAGGTGTTGATGTATCGATGCTCAATGGTTATTATCAGGCGGCTATTAAAAAATACATAGCAAGTGAATTGAAGAAGGTGACTGGTATTACGCTGAGCGATCTGGAAGCAAAGGGAGGGCATTTCCGGTATGGGTCTATTCCACTTACGGATATTCATCTTCATTCCACATTGACCACTGAAGCAGAGCCTTCGGGCAATATCACCTATGTGTATATATTTCTGGCTGTAGGGGCGATCATTTTGTTGATTGCCTGTGTGAATTTTATGAATCTTTCTACTGCCCGTTCAGCAGGCCGGGCCAAAGAGGTAGGCGTGCGAAAGGTGTTGGGATCACCACGCAGCGGACTGGTATTTCAGTTTCTCTCAGAATCCCTTCTGACCAGTTTTATCGCACTGCTACTTGCGGTGATGATGGCCATATTATTACTTCCATTCTTTAATGAATTAACAGGTAAGCAGATTCAGCTGGATCAATTCTCTGATTTGTGGTTATTACCTGTTTTATTAATAACCGCCCTGGTGGTAGGTTTGATGGCAGGGAGCTATCCGGCGTTTTTCCTGGCTGCATTTGAACCGGTAAAAGTGTTAAAGGGCAAATTGAGAACCGGATTTAAAGGTGGATGGATCAGGAACAGTCTGGTAGTATTTCAGTTTACTGCTGCGATTTTATTGATTGTAGGTACATTGGTTATTTACAATCAGTTAAATTATATCCGCAATAAAACGTTAGGGTATAACCGGGAGCAGGTATTAATCCTCAGAAATACAGCGTCTTTATGGGTGCATGCCAAAACATTTAAGCAGGAGGTGTTGCAACTCCCTGGCGTAGAAGCAGGTACGATGACCAATTCTTTGCCTACGAAGATGTTTGAAAATACCGGGGTGTATTCCAAAGATGCTAGTTTCAGTGGCGGCCTGACAATGGCGCTGGGAGAATGGTATATCGATACAGATTATTTTCCAACACTGGGAATGAAAATGGCGGCAGGCAGGAATTTCTCATCACAGTTTCCTACAGATACCAATGCCTTGGTTCTTAATGAAACGGCTGCACGTTTGCTGGGTGTTTCAGATTTGAATGAGAGGTACCTCTACAATAACATGGATAATAAGCAGCAGAAAATCATTGGGATTGTAAAAGATTTTAATTCCGGTTCGCTGCGAAATAAAATCGGCCCTATGGTATTCCGCTTAGGTGAATATCGCAATAATATGGCTTTCCGTGTCAAGACGGCAAACATTACGGCATTGATTGCAAAGATCAAAGACACTTATGCTGCTCAGGATGGCATGGCGGGACAACCCTTTTTGTATTCTTTTCTGGATGATGATTTTAACCGGTTATACCAGGCGGAGCAAAGAACGGGACAAATCTTTATTTCCCTAGCAGTGTTGGCCATCTTTATCGCTTCGCTGGGCGTGTTTGGATTGATTACCTATGCTGCTGAGCAGCGTACCAAGGAAATAAGCATCCGGAAGGTGTTAGGTGCTTCAGTATCCGGTATTGTGCTATTGTTGTCCAAAGATTTTTTAAAACTGGTACTTGCCGGTTTTATGATAGCTTCACCGATTGCTTGGTTTGTCATGAATAAATGGCTGGAGGGGTTTGCTTACCGGGTCAATATCCATTGGGAGGTATTTTTACTGGCCGCAATACTGGCTATATTGATTACGCTGTTGAGCATTGGTTTTCAGGCTATCAGAGCAGCTACAGCCAACCCGGTAAAGAGCTTGAAATCGGAATAATCCGGCCGTACTTAATTGCGGCGCTTTGGTTTTTTGGGCCGTGAATTGTAGAGATCATTGACATCATTGATGATCTTCGATTCATCTTCAGGGCCTTGTTTTACAGGGATTACAGATTGCAGTTCCAGGCGGGGCGTATATTTATACAGTGCTCTCACTTTAACAAACCGGGTAGTATCACCCAGATCCAGCAGGAGGTCTTGTCCCAATAGTTTTCCGGCAGATGTTTCAAACCAGATATTGGCGGTATCCAGGGGTAATATCTTGCCACTGCTGAATTTCGCTTCTACATTGAGGTAAAAGCGGATGCCCCGCTTCAGGCTGTCGGCGTAATGATTGAAACGTATACCGGTAACATGCGGTAGTACGAGTGTGGTTTCAAAAGGAACGGGGCCTGCATCTTTGAGTATTACTTTTATCCTTATCTGGTAATGTTGCCGTTGCAGATGGGCGCGGTCAAAGGTGAGGTATCCGTTTTGAATAGTACCATCCGGAGAACTGGCCTGGATATTACTCCAGCGGTAGTTACCTTGCATAAATCCGGTAGTTTCCCGGGTGGTACTATCTGAATAGATCAACTGAAAACCCACCGGTATCCGGTTGTAAAGTTCTGCTACTGAGGCAGAATCGTAATAGGCCTGCACCCGTACAATACTTGCTTTTTGCCCAAAGGAGCTTAATGTGTAAAGCAGCGCTGCCAGCAGAAAAGATACTTTCAATGGTGGTTGTTTTCAGTAGTGATGAAAAAATCGTTCCAACTTTACTTCTGGTAGATCCTTACATAATCCACTTCCATGGTCTGGGGGAAAATGCTGTCATCTACTCCTTTTTGTCCGCCCCAGTTGCCACCTACAGCAATGTTGAGGATGAGGTAAAAAGGGCTGTCATATGGCCAGGCATCTTTACCACTATGGTCGTTATTAAAAGTAAAGTAAAGTTTATCATCTACAAAAGCGGTGAGCTGTTCCGGCGTCCATTCAATAGTATACTCATGGAAGGCGGTGGTCGCATCGGGCACCTGGGTAGTGGCTGTTTTTTGTGTACCGATCACATGGTTATACTTTTTGGTGTGAACAGAGGCATGAATTTTACCTTCATCATATCCTACATGTTCCATGATATCAATTTCCCCATCATCGGGCCATTTTAGGTCCGGGGTAGAAGCCAGCATCCAGATAGCGGGCCAGGTGCCGGTACCTTTAGGTAATCTGGCTTTTACGGTGATCTTTCCGTAGGTCCAGTCACCTTTACCCTTCGTGATTAGTTTGGCAGAAGTATAAGCCCTGTTTTCCCAGGTTTCCTTGCGGGCTTCAATAATCAGGTGGCCGTTTTCCACGCGAGCATTTTCCGGACGTGCAAGGGTGTAATACTGCAGTTCGTTGTTCCCAAATCCATGGCCCCCGGTATTATAGCTCCATTTGGAGGTATCCGGAGCGCCTTGGTAGTTAAATTCATCTGACCAGACCAGTTTCCAATCCTTTGCAGTAGCAGAAGGAGCGGTTTTAGGCTGACAGGCAGTAAAAAAGCACCCTGTAGTAAATAGCAGGGCTGTTAAAAAGCCGGATGTATAGGTCATATTGTTCTAAATTTTGTTTTAAAAGGAAATTTCAGAAGTGCCAATGCTGCACTTTGGTTATTTCTGCCTGTAGTTCAGCTTTCAGGCGGGTTACTATCTGAGGGATGGTACTGATGTCCGCTACCATTTCCACGCTGTGTCCGGCGCTCCATAACTGATGGTAGGCCCCGGGGCGGATAGCTTGTTCCAGCTTTTTCATGCCCCGCAGTTGCACCAGCATTTTAAAGTACTTACGGGTACGATGGTGTTTGCTCAGCATTTTTTCCATCCAGTTTTGTTTATACCCTATTTTCTTTGCAACGGGTGTATTGATGATGTTGCAGGGTGTACCGGAAAGTCTTTCTGTAAGCACAATATCATCCATTCCATATTCGAGGATGGCTTGTTTGTACTCCTGGCTTACTGTAGCTTCCTGGCTGGCGATAAACCGGGTGCCGATAGATACGCCCGAAGCCCCAAGTATCAGGGCGCTGGCCATTTGTTGTCCAGTAGCAATACCGCCGGCTGCCACCACCACCTTATCCGGATATGCCTTTTGCAAAGCCGGGACCAAAACATGCATAGGGTAGGGGCCCGCATGGCCGCCAGCACCTGCGCACACTGCAATAAAGCCATCACAGCCTGCCTGTGCCGCCTTTTCGGCATGTAGCTGGTTGGTAACATCGCACAATACCTTAGCCCCATAACTGTGCGCCGCCTCAATTACTTCCCGGGGATTACCCAGGGAGGTAATATAGAAAGGTACCTGGGCCTGCACACATTCCTGTAAGTGTTTTACATATAAGGGATTGGTTTTCTGTACGATCAGGTTTACCCCGTAATTACCCCGCTTGCTGCCCAGTTGTGCACGGTGGGCATTTAACCTTTCCAGCAATGCCTTCAGTTCGCCGTCTTTACGGAAGTTAAGCGAAGGGAATGTCCCCGCTATTTCATTGTCCATAGCAGCTTTAATCATCGCCTCATTGCTCACCAGGAACATGGGCGCCATGATTACCGGAAAGCCTGTCTGGAAAGTTTGGGAGAAGGACATATTTTTAAGCTTTTAGCTATTAGCTGTTAGCATTGTGTTTTTTAAGCTATTAGCTGTTAGCTATTAGCTTTTAGCATTGTGTTTTAGTGGCAGTTATTAGCTGTGCGCTATAGCCATACCTTTTAGGAACATAACGTAATCCCTAAAAGCTAACAGCTAAAGGCTAACAGCTAATTGTCTGGCCACATATTTCCCTAAGATATCAAATTCAAGGTTTACCT
The DNA here is from genome assembly GCF_040567655.1 of Chitinophaga sp. H8. Taxonomy (NCBI): domain Bacteria; kingdom Pseudomonadati; phylum Bacteroidota; class Chitinophagia; order Chitinophagales; family Chitinophagaceae; genus Chitinophaga; species Chitinophaga defluvii. The sequence goes on from NZ_JBEXAC010000002.1 coordinate 2,718,680, forward strand.
GTTGGCCGGGTTGCAGATATTGCATATTGGTGAACTGGTAAGTATATGGAATGATCGCAACGGAGAATTCGCTGTTGGTAACATTAAATATGGTCAGGCTGATCCCGTTCAGGCAAATAGAGCCTTTTTCCACCAGCAGGGCTGCAAATTGGGCCGGATACCTGAACTGGTATACCCAGCTGCCATCCTGGGCTGTTTTGGAGATACATTCCCCTACACCATCCACGTGTCCCTGCACCAGGTGGCCATCAATGCGTCCGTTAAAAACCATGGCCCTTTCCAGGTTAATGTATTGTCCCGGAGTGAGTTGTCCGAGGTTGGACTTTTGCAGGGTTTCCGCTACGGCCACCGTTTCATAGGTGTTGGCTGAGATGTTGGTAACCGTCAGACATACTCCGTTATGTGCCACACTCTGATCTACTTTTAATTCTGGTGCCAGGCTGGCACCGATGGTAATCACCAGGTTACTGCCTTCCTGTCTGGTACTAATTACCTCTCCTAATGTTTCAATAATACCTGTAAACATGTGCAATTCCTTTTTTCACCCGCTAATTTCGGATTTAATGACGTGAATTAATTTGATTTTTTTAAAAATAACCGTATCTTTGCCATCCTAAAAATTAATAAGGTATTTCATTATGTTAATAATCGATTCTAAAGATTGCGAAAACATTGACAAGGCGCTCAAGAAGTATAAGAAGAAATTCGAAAAAGCTCGCATCTTGTTGCAGCTGAGAACGCGTCAGTCATTTACCAAACCGTCTATTAAACGCCGTAATCAGGTGTTAAAGGCTGTTTACCGTCAGCAATTGGCGAATGGTAAATTTGAAGATTAATTTAGATTAATTCTCACTGAAAATATTTGATGATTGTAAGGTTTTTAATAACTTTACAATCATCAATCTTTTTGTGTTGAGCGAAGATGTAACTACATTATCCGGGAGATTCTTATCCTATATCCAGCTTGAAAAGCGGTACTCAGGGCACACCTTCATTGCTTACAGCAACGATCTCCGGCAATTCATTGACTTTCTGGCAATCACTTATGGTGCGATATCTGTACAGGATATCCGGCATCAGCATGTCCGTTCCTGGCTGGCACAGCTGATGGAACAGCAGGTAAATGCCAGAACGGTAACCCGAAAAATTTCTACCCTTAAATCTTTCTTCAAGTATGCAGTGCGGCAGGGCGTGATCCTGCAAACGCCCATGACGAAAGTGACGGCACCTCAGATAAGCCATCGCTTACCGGAGTTTATTGCCGAAAAAGGGATGGAAGCGCTGGGGGATAACCGCAGTCCTAAATATGCTAAACTGGCCTCCGGAGAAAGTGATGGCATCGGGCAGCAGATCTTTGCCGATGACCTGAAAGGGCAGACCCACCAACTCATATTCGAAATATTTTATAATACGGGCATCCGTTCTGCAGAATTAATTTCCTTGCAGGAGCGGCATGTGGATATTGCCAATCTCACTATCAAGGTATTGGGAAAGGGGGGAAAAGAAAGGATCATTCCGGTGAGTCAGCATTTGTGCGCGCGTATCAGCGATTATATGGCGTTTAAAAGGCGGGAGCTGGCTCAGCTGGCACCGGGAGTGTTGCTGGTGCATCCGGTAAGCGGGAAGGTATTGTATCCAAAGTATGTTTACGATGTGGTCAGGAATCATCTTACTGAACATCAGATCACAACGATCAGCCGTAAGAGTCCGCATATATTGCGGCATACTTTTGCTACCCATCTGATGAACAAGGGAGCGGATCTGAATGCGGTGAAGGAGTTGTTGGGGCATAGCAGTCTGGCATCTACACAGGTGTATACACATAATACGATTGAAAAACTGAAAGAGGTATATAAACAAGCGCATCCCAAGGCATAGCAACTTTAACAAAATTTTTGACCCTATATGGGTAAAAGATGGTAAAAGTGATTAAATTAGTAAAACAGTTCTTTCACATAAAAATGCAGCCTATGTTCTAAGGTTACACGATAGAATTAAGATTGTTAAATATTAAAAAATAGTGCTATGAACGTTCAGATTCAAACCGTGCATTTCGATGCTGATGCAAAATTGATTGATCATGTGAGCAAAAAAATTCAAAAGCTCAACACCTTTTATGACCGCATCGTCAGCGTGGATGTTTTTTTAAAGTTGGATAATATAGCGCATCAGGTAAAAGACAAAATTGCCGAGATTAAAGTGCGAATCCCCCGCCATGACCTCTTTGTAAAGCATGAGTCCAAATCCTTTGAGGAGTCCTTCGACCTTGCTTTTGATTCTCTTGTCACCCAGATCAAACGACAAAAAGAGAAGAATTTTCAGTAAATCTTTAAAAATATTTTGGAATTAATTTTCTCTTTACTACCTTTGCCATCCCGATTCAAAAAGAGGGTCGGCGAAGGTAGTAAAGTTCTTTACTGTAGGGCATTTAAGCCAGATTAGATCAGAGGAAATAAATCTGAAGAAAAGCGAAAAAAACATTTTGAAATTTAATCAAAACAACTATTTTTGCGCTCCGATTCAGAGAGTAAGATTCTCCTGAAAGATGCCAGCATAGCTCAGTTGGCCAGAGCTACTGATTTGTAATCAGTGGGTCGGGGGTTCGAATCCCTCTGCTGGCTCAGGTAGATTTTTGGCTTTAGAAGTTTCAGTTATGCATTATGCAATATTGAGATTTATAAACGAAAATCAGAGATTGTAAGGGCAGGTTCCAGAGCGGCCAAATGGGGCGGACTGTAAATCCGCTGACTACGTCTTCATAGGTTCGAATCCTATCCTGCCCACCAAAACGGCGTGTTCCGCTTTTGCCCTTTGCAAAGGCGGAACTTAGTTGTTGAGTGGAGAAGGTGCTGAAAGCAGCAGGTGTAGCAGGAAGTTGCTTTATTAATTTGTGAACAACAGCTTTTATTCAGTTCTTTAGTTTAATTACCAAAAATATTCATAAGCGGGAGTAGCTCAGTTGGTAGAGCGACAGCCTTCCAAGCTGTAGGTCGCGGGTTCGAGCCTCGTCTCCCGCTCGTTTATTAATTTTTATATCAGCTGTTGTAGCTCAGGGGTAGAGCACTTCCTTGGTAAGGAAGAGGTCGAGAGTTCAATTCTCTTCAACAGCTCATAGATTTTTGAAATCAACTAGGCGTTGTAGCTCAATGGGAGAGCAGTGGTCTGAAAGACAGGTCAAAGGACATGAGTTCAATTCTCATCAACGGTTCAAGTTTGTAAAACCGTGTTTTAAACAACTATCAATACAATCTTTACAAACCATCTAAAAAGAAAATAAAATGGCAAAAGAAACCTTTAAGCGGGATAAACCCCACGTAAACATTGGTACCATCGGCCACGTGGATCACGGTAAAACTACCTTGACCGCTGCCATTACTACTATCTTGGCAAACAAGGGCCTTGCAGAGAAGAGAGGGTACGACGAGATTGATGCGGCTCCGGAAGAAAAAGAAAGAGGTATTACTATCAATACTGCTCACGTAGAGTATCAAACAGCTACTCGTCACTATGCGCACGTTGACTGTCCTGGTCACGCGGATTATGTGAAAAACATGATCACTGGTGCTGCTCAGATGGACGGTGCTATCCTCGTGGTTGCCGCTACAGACGGTCCTATGCCACAAACTAAAGAACACATCCTGCTGGCTCGCCAGGTAGGTGTACCTAGCATCGTTGTTTTCATGAACAAAGTTGACCTGGTAGACGATCCAGAATTACTGGAACTGGTAGAACTGGAAATCCGCGAACTGTTATCTAAAAACGGTTTCGATGGTGATAATACTCCAATCATTCAGGGTTCTGCAACCGGCGCATTGGCAGGTGATGCTAAATGGGTGGCTGCAATCGACCAACTGATGGAATCTGTAGATTCTTTCATTCCATTGCCTCCTCGTCCGGTTGATCAACCGTTCCTGATGTCTGTGGAAGACGTATTCTCTATCACCGGTCGTGGTACTGTTGCTACAGGTCGTATCGAGCGCGGTAGAATTAAAGTAGGTGAAAACGTTGAGATCGTAGGTCTGATCGAAGAACCACTGAAATCTACTTGTACTGGTGTTGAAATGTTCAAAAAATTACTGGACGAAGGTGAAGCTGGTGATAACGCGGGTCTGTTACTGCGCGGTATTGAAAAAACTCAGATTCGCCGTGGTATGGTAATCTGTCAGCCAGGTACTATCACTCCGCACACTGAATTCAAAGCTGAAGTATACGTACTGGGTAAAGATGAAGGTGGCCGTCACACTCCGTTCTTCAACAAATACCGTCCTCAGTTCTACTTCCGTACTACTGACGTAACCGGTGAAGTTGAATTACCAGCTGGTGTTGAAATGGTTATGCCTGGTGATAACGTAGGTCTGGTTGTAAAACTGATCGCTCCAATCGCTATGGAAAAAGGTCTGAAATTCGCTATCCGCGAAGGTGGCCGTACCGTAGGTGCTGGTCAGGTTACTGAAGTAATCAAGTAATTAGCAATAATAAAAGCCATTAGCATCCGCCTTTAGCAGTTAGCTTTTTTCTTTGTAGATTTGCTAACAGTATAAATGCCCGCTAATGGCTTTTATAAACACGGGCGTAGTTCAATGGTAGAATAGAGGTCTCCAAAACCTTTGATACGGGTTCGAATCCTGTCGCCCGTGCTAGTGTTAAGTTAAAAGCTAATGGTTAATTGTTAATAGTGTATGTTTGCATAAATTTGGAAAACACTACTAACGATTAACCATTAGCAATTTACAAATAACAGTTAATTCATTACAATGAATAAGATCAGAAACTACTTCCGCGAGTCTTATCATGAACTGGTACACAAAGTGTCCTGGCCTACCTGGCAGGAGCTCCAGTCCTCTACTATGATAGTTTTGATAGCAACCATCATCATCACTGCCATTGTTTGGGGTATGGATGCCCTTTCAAATGTAACCTTAACGGAATACTATAAAATGTTCAAATAATGGATGCAGCCAATATTCCTGCCCAGGAAACAAAGTGGTATGTGCTGCGCGTAGTGAGTGGCAAAGAGAAAAAAGTAAAGGAGTACCTGGATATTGAAGTACGCCGTTCTGATTGGGGAAATGTGATTTCCCAGATCTTTTTACCAGTAGAGAAAGTGTATAAAGTGCAGGCTGGTAAGAAAGTAATGCGCGAAAAGAACTTCTATCCCGGCTATGTGATGATCGAAGCAGTGGATGGTAAAATGACAGATGAAGTAATTCAGGCTATCCGCAACGTATCCGGTGTGATTCACTTTCTTGGTAAAGATAAACCCATTGCACTCCGCAAGGCAGAAGTGAATAAAATGTTAGGTAAGGTGGATGAACTGAGTGATCAGGGCATGACCATGAGCGAACCTTTCATTGTGGGCGAAACCATTAAGATTATTGATGGTCCGTTCAATGACTTTAACGGTGTAATTGAAGAAGTAATAGAAGATAAGAAGAAGCTGAAAGTAACCGTGAAAATCTTTGGCCGTGCTACTCCTGTAGAACTGAACTTCATGCAGGTAGAAAAATTAAGCTAAGTTTAGCAAAATATTAAAACAGAAAACCGGTTCAGCTGAGCCGGTTTTTTTTATTTTACAGCTTTGATCAGTTATGCGTACTATTTATTTCCTGTTGCCACTCCTCTTGCTGGCAAATTATTGTGTACAGGCCCAGGGAACCAGGCCCGTTACCACCACTAACAACCAACCGCTGCCTATTCCTGTTATCCCGGATAGCGTAACCGGGAATACCACCCAATTAAGCAATTACCTGCTGGCGCATACGCAGGAACCTGTAGCATTTACCCGGGCTTTATATAATTGGATGGCTAATACTATTGCCTATGACGTGATCAATACCTATAAGCCTGACTATTATAAAGACACGGCCGATGCGGTCACCAAAACATTGCAGACCAGAGTAGCTGTGTGCCAGGGATATGCAGCCCTGTTTAGTGAAGTGTGCCGGAAAGGGGGCATTCCTGCTTATTTTATAGGAGGATATACCCAGTTAAATGGTCAGCTGGGTAATGCCAGTCATGCCTGGGTAGGGGTAAAGTTTGGAGATAAATGGTATATGATGGACCCCACCTGGGGCGCAGGTTATCTGCAGGCAGGAAAATTTGTACGCAAATTAAACTGGAGCTACTTTATGGTGAAACCGGAAGTGTTTGTAAAAACGCATATCTCTTTTGACCCGCTCTGGCAGTTGTCCACACATCCGGTACGGCATGATGAATTCCGGGATAGTAACTGGAGCGAGGCCGGTAAAAGACCGGCTTTTTCCCTGACAGATTCTCTGGACGCATATAGCCGGCAGTCGCTGATGGCGCAGATGCAGCATAAAATAGCGCGGATAGAAAGCTTTGGCGTTACCAACCAGCTGATAGGGAATGAGCTGGTACATGCGCGGAACATGATCCAGGTTACGCAGTACAATGAACAGGTAGCCCGGCAAAATAAGGAAGTATCCACGCAGAATGTAGTGATAGACAAATACAACAAGGGAGGGAGCCTGTTTAATGAAGGAGTAGGGCTCTTTAATAAGTTTGTGGAATTCAAGAATGCGCAGTTCAGGCCGGGCAAACCTGATAATGAGATCAAGGCCATGGTGGATGAGGTGGCAACCAGACTAACCCTGGCCAGGGAGGAGTTGGATGGACTGCAAACACCAGATAAGAATATTCAGCAGCAAATCAACACCCTGAAGAAGTCGGTCGCAGATTTACAGAAAAGAGTGGAAGAAGAGGAGTTGTTTGTGCAGAAATATATAAAAACGGGCAAGTTATTCCGGAAAACGTTATTTTACAAGTTTGGAGCTTAGCCGGAGGTGAAAACTGATGGTAAGGTATTTTTTCGGGAAATGCAATAGATTTGTAAAAAAAGTCAAAAATAGTCGACATATTAGCAAAAAGGATGCCCAATTCCAAAATCATTTTGAGTTTTTCATATAATTATATACCTTTGCATCCCCTTTAAAAGGTTATTTTGGCACCTTTTAGTTTTGGGAGTATCGCTCAGGCGGTACGTTTTCACCAAATTAAAACGATAATTATGGCAAAAGAGATCGCAACGTACGTGAAATTGCAGGTAAAAGGCGGCCAGGCCAATCCTGCACCTCCAATTGGACCCGCTTTGGGTTCTAAAGGTGTGAACATCATGGAGTTCTGTAAGCAATTCAATGCCCGTACCCAGGATAAAATGGGTAAGGTATTGCCTGTGTTACTGACTGTTTACACTGACAAATCCTTTGACTTCGTCATCAAAACGCCGCCGGCAGCGATTCAGTTGCTGGAAGCTGCCAAGTTGCAGAATGGTTCTAAGGAGCCTAACCGTAACAAAGTTGGAAAAGTAAGCTGGGCACAAGTTGAAGCCATTGCGCAAGACAAAATGTCCGACCTGAACTGCTTTACAGTAGATAGTGCTATGAGAATGGTAGCTGGTACTGCACGTAGCATGGGTATTACTGTAGACGGTAAAGCTCCCTGGGAAAACTAATTTGTTTCACCCTGTAGTAAGCAGGTAAACTTCAAAAACAAAGAGAAATGGCAACTAAACAAAGAAAAGCGGCTGATGCAAAGGTGGACAAAAACAAGATCTATAGCCTGAAAGAGGCTTCCACACTTGTAAAGGACCTTAATTGTACTAAATTCGACAGTTCTGTCGATTTACATATCCGCTTAGGCGTTGATCCTAAGAAAGCAGATCAGGCTATCCGTGGCTCCGTTACGCTTCCCCACGGTACTGGTAAAACCAAGAGAGTATTGGTGCTTTGCACCCCGGACAAAGAAGCTGCTGCAAAAGAAGCAGGTGCTGACTTTGTGGGTCTGGATGAATTTATCCAGAAAATCGAAGCTGGCTGGACAGATGTAGATGTGATTGTTGCAACACCTTCTGTAATGCCGAAGATTGGTAAGTTAGGTAAGATATTAGGCCCTCGTAACCTGATGCCGAACCCGAAAACAGGAACTGTTACGAATGATGTAGCAGCTGCAGTAAATGAAGTAAAAGGTGGTAAAATTACCTTTAAAGTTGATAAAGCTGGTATCATCCACGCTTCTATTGGCCGGGTATCTTTCGCTTCCGATAAAATTGAGCAAAACTCCCTGGAGCTGATCAATGCTATCATTAAACTGAAACCAGCTACAGCAAAAGGCGTTTACCTGAGAGGTTTGTCTATGGCTAGCACCATGAGTCCTGGTATCGCAATTGACACTAAATCTGTTCAAAACTAATTGATACTGTAAAGTGTAAACAGTTGCCCCCTGGCAAATGGAACATCTGAAAGCATCAATCCAAATCGGAAAAAGTCATGAATAAAGAGCAAAAAAATGAAGTGGTAGAACTGCTGAAAAGTAAGTTCTCTCAATATAGCAACTTTTACATCACCAACACGGAATCATTAACCGTGGAGCAGGTGAACAACCTGAGAAGGGTGTGCTTCGATAAGAAGGTGGAAATGAAGGTAGCTAAGAATACCCTGATCAAAAGAGCCCTGGAATCTCTGGATAGCGAAAAGTATGCAGGTGTTTACGATGCATTGCATGGTGTAACTGCCCTGATGTTTTCTGAGAGTCCTAAGGAACCAGCGGTAATTATCTCTTCTTTCCGCAAAGCAAACGGCAAACTGGAAAAACCCGTACTGAAAGCTGCATTTGTTGGCAACGAAGTATACATGGGCGATAACCAACTGACCACATTAACACAAATCAAAACCAAGAACGAACTCATCGGAGACGTTATTGGCTTGCTGCAATCTCCTGCAAAACGCGTTATCGCTGCATTGCTGGAAAAAGGCAAGAAAGAAGAAGCTGGTGTTGAAGCACCGGCTGCAGAATAAGCTGTTAGCTATTAGCCGTTAGCTGTTAGGATCTAAGCGAAACTAAAAGCTAAATGCTAACTCCTAAAAGCTCAAACATGGCTTCCAAGTCACAATATATAACACTACTATTAACAAACATTATTAAAAACATCATACAATGGCAGACGTAAAAGCATTAGCTGAACAATTAGTTGGTTTAACTGTTAAGGAAGTACAAGAACTGGCAGATTTTCTGAAAAGTGAGTACGGTATTGAACCAGCAGCAGCAGCAGTAGTAGTTTCCGGTGGTGGAGATGGCGCTGCAGCAGCAGAAGAAAAAACTGCTTTTAACGTAATACTGAAAGCTGCTGGTGCCAGCAAGCTGAACGTTGTTAAAATCGTTAAAGACCTGACCGGCTTAGGCTTGAAAGAAGCTAAAGAACTGGTAGATGGTGCTCCTAAATCAGTTAAAGAAGGCGTAAGCAAAGCTGAAGCAGAAGATCTGAAAGCTAAGTTGACTGAAGCTGGTGCTGAAGTTGAGATCCAGTAATTCTTTGCTTAGTATACATCTTTTAAGGTCAAAAGTGCGTTTTGCACTTTTGGCCTTATTCCCTTTGGGAAAACGTCTTTTCAGAGAGTCGAAAATGGGGAATTGTCGTTTAAGATACGTTTGAGAATATGCAGGAGGCATTATCACCAGATGGTATATTTGACAAATAATCTTAATTTCCCTTATTCATACAAGTCATATAACTGCTAACTTCGAATATGTCTCTAAAAAAAGCCCAAACAAACGAAAGAGTAAATTTTGGAAAGATCAAACAAGTTACTGAGACACCGGATCTGTTGGCTATCCAAATTCAATCTTTCAAGGATTTCTTCCAATTAGAAACCACACCAGACAAACGAAACAACGAAGGCCTTTTTAAAGTATTTAAAGAGAACTTTCCAATTACTGATACTCGCAATATCTTTAATCTGGAGTTTCTTGATTATTTCGTGGATCCCCCACGTTATACCATTGAGGAATGTATTGAGCGTGGGCTTACTTACTCTGTACCGCTGAAAGCTAAATTGCGCTTAAGCTGTAATGATGAGGAGCATGTGGACTTTCAGACAATTGTGCAGGATGTGTTTTTAGGCAACATCCCTTACATGACCCCAAGAGGAACCTTCGTGATCAACGGTGCGGAGCGGGTTGTAGTATCCCAGCTTCACCGTTCGCCTGGTGTATTCTTTGGACAATCCGTACATCCCAACGGTACAAAAATTTACTCTGCAAGGGTAATTCCGTTCAAGGGCGCATGGATGGAGTTTGCAACGGACATCAATAATGTGATGTACGCTTACATCGACCGTAAGAAGAAATTCCCGGTTACCACCCTGCTGCGTGCTATTGGCTATGAAACAGACAAGGATATCCTGCAGCTGTTTGGCATGGCAGACGAAGTAAAAGCAGATAAGAAAAGTCTCGAAAAATATGCCGGCAAAAAGCTGGGTGCCCGCGTTTTAAGAAGCTGGGTGGAAGACTTTGTGGATGAAGATACCGGAGAGGTGGTAAGTATTGAGCGTAATGAAATCATGCTGGAACGCGATAGCATCCTGGATGAAGCCAATATTGAAACCATTGTGGACATGGGCGTGAAAAGCGTCTTTGTACAGAAGGAAGAAGTGAGCGGTGATTTCTCTATCATCTACAATACATTAAACAAGGATACATCCAACTCCGAGCTGGAAGCCGTACAGCACATCTACCGCCAGTTGCGCGGTGCAGATGCGCCGGACGATGAAACCGCAAGGGGTATCATCGATAAATTATTCTTCTCCGATAAACGTTATGACCTCGGAGATGTGGGCCGTTATAAAATCAACCGGAAACTGGGTCTGCCTACTCCGTTAGACATGAAAGTGCTGACAAAGGACGACATCATTTCCATCATCAAATACCTGGTACAGTTAACCAATGGTAAAGCAGAGATCGATGATATCGATCACCTGAGCAACCGTAGGGTACGTACCGTGGGTGAGCAGTTATATGCTCAGTTTGGTGTTGGTTTGGCCCGTATGGCACGTACCATCCGTGAAAGGATGAATGTGCGTGATAACGAGGTGTTTACGCCGGTAGATCTGATCAACGCCAGGACCCTGTCCTCCGTGATCAACTCCTTCTTCGGTACCTCCCAGTTATCACAGTTCCTGGATCAAACGAATCCGCTGTCTGAAATCACTCACAAACGCCGTATTTCTGCCCTCGGGCCCGGCGGTTTGAGTCGTGAAAGAGCAGGTTTTGAGGTGCGTGACGTACACTACTCCCACTACGGCCGTTTATGTACGATCGAAACACCGGAAGGACCAAACATTGGTCTGATCTCCACCCTGTGTGTACACGCCAAGGTGAATGAAATGGGCTTCATTGAAACTCCTTACCGTAAAGTACGGGAAGGTAAAGTGGATATGAACAAAGTGGAATTCCTGAGTGCAGAAGAAGAAGACAGCGTGAAGATTGCACAGGCCAATGCACCGCTGGACGAAAAAGGCAACTTTGTAAACGATAGGGTAAAATCCCGTGAAACCGGTGATTTCCCGATCCTCGATAGAAGCGATGTGGAATTCATGGACGTTGCGCCCAACCAGATTGTAGGTTTGAGTGCTTCCCTGATCCCATTCCTGGAGCATGATGATGCTAACCGTGCGTTGATGGGATCAAACATGCAACGTCAGGCAGTACCATTATTAAATCCTGAAGTGCCTATCGTAGGTACTGGTCTGGAAGGAAAAGCCGCACGCGATTCCCGTTTACAGATCACTGCAGATGGTAAAGGTGTGATTGAATTTGTGGATGCAAATGAAATCCATGTTCGTTACGAGCGGGATGAAATGCAGAAACTGGTGAGCTTTGAAGATGACCTGATTGTGTACACCCTGACCAAGTTCGTTAAAACCAACCAAAGCACCTGTATCAACCTGCGTCCTTGCGTTAAGAAAGGCCAGCGTATACAGGAAGGCGACTTCCTCACAGAAGGATACGCTACCCGTGGTGGTGAACTGGCATTGGGAAGGAACCTGAAAGTGGCGTTCATGCCATGGAAAGGGTACAACTTTGAGGATGCTATCGTAATCTCTGAGCGCGTTGCCCGTGAAGACCTGTTTACTTCCATCCATATTGATGAATATGAACTGGAAGTACGGGATACTAAACTGGGTGAAGAAGAGCTGACACCGGATATTCCTAACGTAAGTGAGGATGCTACGAAAGACCTGGATCAAAATGGTATCATCCGTGTAGGTGCACATATCAAGGAAGGAGATATCCTGATTGGTAAAATCACCCCACGTGGTGAATCTGATCCTTCTCCGGAAGAAAAGCTGTTAAGAGCGATCTTTGGAGATAAGGCTTCTGATGCGAAAGATGCTTCTTTGAAAGCGCCCCCATCTACAGAAGGTGTGGTAATTGACAAGAAGTTGTTCTCCCGCGCCAAGAAAGATAAAAACTCCAAGACCCGTGAAAAAGCGGCGATTGAGAAACTGGAAAAGATCCACCAGAAGAACGAAGAAGATCAGCTGGAAGTGTTGATGGGCAAACTGCAGATTCTGTTGAAAGATAAAACTTCACAGGGTATTACCAACACTTATGGTGAAGTACTGATTTCAAAAGGATCCAAGTTCTCTTCTAAGAACCTGGGTAATATTGACTTCCAGAATGTAAACCCATTGGGCTGGACTACAGACGAGGTGGTGAATGACCAGATAAATACCCTGCTGCATAACTACAGCATTAAGTATAATGAGGAGTTGGGCCGCTACAAACGTGAGAAATTCAACATCTCTATTGGTGATGAATTGCCAGCGGGCGTACTGAAACTGGCGAAGGTATACCTGGCCAGCAAACGTAAGCTGAAAGTGGGTGATAAGATGGCGGGACGCCACGGTAACAAGGGGATCGTTGCCAAGATTGTGCGTGATGAAGACATGCCTTTCCTGGAAGACGGTACACCACTGGATATCGTACTGAACCCGCTGGGGGTACCTTCCCGTATGAACCTTGGACAGATCTACGAAACCGTATTAGGTTGGGCAGGTTTGAAACTGGGTGTACGTTTTGCTACGCCGATCTTTGATGGAGCTACCACAGAGGAAATTGCCAGCTTTATCAGCGAGGCAGGTCTGCCTAGCTTTGGTCATACTTACCTGCACGACGGTGAAACCGGAGAGCGTTTCCACCAGAAAGCGACCGTGGGTGTTATCTACATGCTCAAACTGAGCCACATGGTAGATGATAAAATGCACGCACGTTCCATCGGGCCATACAGCTTGATTACACAGCAACCGCTGGGTGGTAAGGCACAGTTTGGTGGTCAGCGTTTTGGTGAAATGGAGGTATGGGCACTGGAAGCATATGGTGCGTCTAACATCCTGCAGGAACTGCTTACCATTAAATCAGATGATATAGTAGGTCGTGCGAAGGCTTATGAGTCTATCGTGAAAGGTGACAATATACCTAAAGCAGGTGTACCTGAATCCTTCAACGTGTTAATCCATGAATTACGTGGATTAGGTCTGGATCTTAAGTTTGAATAGAGAGCTTTTAGCTACTAGCCGTTAGCATTTAGCAAGCGGCTGGTAGCTTTCTGATATTTCTTAGGAAAAAATTTTATGCCAATAGCTAACACCTAAAGGCTAACAGCTAAAAGCTAATTACACGATGGCCATCAAAAAAGAAAATCGTCCTAAATCAAATTTTAGCAACATTACCATCAGCCTGGCCTCTCCGGATGTAATTCTGGAGCGTTCATATGGTGAAGTGCTGAAACCCGAAACCATCAACTACCGTACTTACAAGCCGGAACGTGATGGTTTATTCTGTGAAAGAATATTCGGCCCTGTAAAGGACTACGAATGTTATTGCGGGAAGTATAAGCGTATCCGTTATAAAGGTATAGTGTGCGACCGTTGTGGTGTGGAAGTAACGGAAAAGAAAGTACGTCGTGAAAGAATGGGACACATTCGTTTGGTGGTTCCCGTTGTACATATCTGGTACTTCAAATCATTGCCTAATAAAATTGGTTACCTGCTTGGAACATCTTCCAAAAAACTGGAAACCATCGTTTATTATGAAAGATATGTAGTTATCCAGGCAGGTGCCAAACAGGAAAAAGGGCTGAACTATGGTGATCTGCTGACTGAAGAAGAATATCTCGACATTTTAGATACCCTGCCTAAAGACAATCAGCTGTTGCCGGATGAAGATCCCAACAAGTTTATTGCCAAAATGGGAGCGGAAGCAGTAGAAATGATGCTCGCCCGTATTGATCTGGACAGCCTTTCCTACCAGCTGCGTAACCAGGCTGCTACTGAAACTTCCCAGCAACGTAAAGCGGAAGCGCTGAAGCGTTTGAGCGTAGTGGAAGCTTTCCGTGAAGCCAATGGGCATGTGGAAAACCGTCCTGAATGGATGGTAATGCAATATATCCCGGTAGTACCACCGGAACTGCGTCCGTTAGTACCATTGGATGGTGGCCGTTTTGCGTCTTCTGACCTGAACGACCTTTACCGCCGTGTAATTATCCGTAACAACCGTTTGAAACGTCTGATCGAGATCAAGGCGCCAGAGGTGATCCTCCGGAATGAAAAACGTATGTTGCAGGAAGCGGTAGACTCCCTGTTTGACAACTCCCGTAAATCCAATGCTGTAAAAGCAGAAGGTGGCCGTGCGTTGAAATCCCTCTCAGATGTACTGAAAGGTAAACAAGGTCGTTTCCGTCAAAACCTGTTGGGTAAACGTGTGGACTACTCCGGTCGTTCTGTAATCGTGGTAGGACCAGAATTAAAACTGCATGAATGTGGTTTGCCTAAGGATATGGCGGCAGAGTTATTCAAACCGTTTATTATCCGTAAGCTGATAGAAAGAGGTATCGTTAAAACCGTGAAGTCGGCCAAGAAACTGGTAGACAGAAAAGAAGCGGTGGTTTGGGATATCCTTGAAAATGTACTGAAAGGTCATCCGGTAATGTTAAACCGTGCACCAACCCTGCACCGTTTGTCCATACAGGCATTCCAGCCTAAACTGGTAGAAGGTAAAGCCATTCAGTTACACCCGCTCGTATGTTCTGCGTTTAACGCGGATTTCGATGGTGACCAAATGGCGGTACACGTGCCTTTGAGCAATGCCGCAATCATCGAAGCACAGTTATTGATGCTGTCTTCCCATAACATTCTTAACCCACAGAATGGTACGCCTATCACCCTGCCTTCACAGGACATGGTACTGGGGCTGTACTATATCAGTAAGGGTAAGAAGAGCACCGAAACTGAGAAAGTGAAAGGAGAAGGGATGACCTTCTACTCCGCTGAAGAAGTGATCATCGCACACAATGAAGGTCGTGTAGAACTGCATGCCTGGATTAAAGTGAAAGCTGATGTAAGAAAAGATAACGGAGAGCTCGTAAGAAAACTGATAGAAACTACTGTAGGCCGTGTATTATTTAACCAGTTTGTGCCAAAAGCCGCCGGTTATGTAAATGCATTGCTGACTAAAAAATCACTGCGTGAAATCATCGGTGATATCATTAAGGCAACAGACATTCCAAAGACTGCCAAGTTCCTGGATGATATCAAACAATTAGGTTTCCGTACAGCATTCCGTGGTGGATTGTCCTTTAACATCAATGACCTGATCATCCCTGAAGTTAAACAGGAAATGATTGATGGTGCTTCTTCTGAAGTAGATGAAGTTTGGGATAACTACAACATGGGTCTGATCACCAATAACGAACGTTACAACCAGATCATTGACATCTGGTCACGTGCGGATACGAAGATCACCGAAACGCTGATCCGTGAGCTGGCAAATGATAAACAAGGGTTTAACTCTGTTTACATGATGCTGGATTCCGGTGCGCGTGGTTCCAAACAGCAGATTAAACAGCTGGCAGGTATCAGGGGGTTGATGGCCAAACCACGTAAGAGTGGTTCCAGTGGCTCTGAGATCATTGAAAACCCGATCCTGTCAAACTTTAAAGATGGTTTGAACGTATTGGAGTACTTCATCTCTACACACGGTGCGCGTAAAGGTCTTGCGGATACGGCGTTGAAAACGGCGGATGCGGGTTACCTGACCCGTCGTCTGGTAGACGTTGCGCAGGATGTGGTGATCAATGAGGAAGATTGTGGTACCCTCCGTGGTATCGCTACTGCTGCCCTGAAGGATAACGAAGAAGTGGTAGAACCATTATACGATCGTATCCTGGGTAGAACTTCCCTGCACGATGTATACGATCCGCTCAACGATGAAGAGCTGATAGTAGCAGCAGGTGCTGAAATTACAGAAGAGATCGCTCACAGAATAGAAGAAAGTTCCATTGAAACGGTAGATATCCGCTCCGTACTGACTTGCGAAAGCAAACGTGGTGTGTGTGTAAAATGTTATGGTAAAAACCTCGCAACAGGTTATACTGCACAACGCGGAGATGCTGTAGGTATCATTGCTGCACAGTCAATCGGTGAGCCAGGTACACAGTTAACACTCCGTACCTTCCACGTGGGTGGTGTGGCCGGTTCTACTTCCGTAGAATCTGGTTTAACCGCTAAGTTCGATGGTACTGTACAGTTTGATGGTCTGAGAACAACCACCTACGAAAACAACGAAGGTGAAAAAGTGCAGGTGGTAATTGGCCGTACCGGTGAATTACGTATCATGGACGTGAAAAATGACCGTCTGTTAATTACCAACAACGTTCCTTATGGTTCTACTGTATTGGTGAAAGATGGTCAGAAAGTATCGAAAGGTGATATGATCTGTACCTGGGATCCATTTAACGCGGTTATCGTTTCTGAAATCGCTGGTAGTGTTCGTTTCGACAGCATCCTTGAAGGTATTACCTTCCGTGAAGAAGCGGATGAACAAACCGGTCACCGTGAAAAAGTGGTTATTGAAACCAAGGATAAAAACAAGATTCCATCCATTTATATCGAAGGTAACAAGGAAGTTAAATCTTATAACTTACCGGTAGGATCTCATGTTATCATCAACGAAGGTGATAATGTAAGAGCAGGACAGGTAATCGTAAAGATTCCGCGTGTAATCGGTAAACTGAGAGATATCACGGGTGGTTTGCCACGTGTAACGGAGCTGTTTGAAGCACGTAACCCAAGCAACCCTGCCATTGTATCTGAAATTGATGGTGTGGTAGCATTTGGTAATATCAAACGTGGTAACCGCGAAATCATCATCGAAAGCCGCGAAAGCCAGGTGAAGAAATACCTGGTGCCATTGACCCGTCATATCCTGGTACAGGATGGTGACTTTGTAAAAGCAGGAACTGCATTGTCCGATGGTTCTACCACCCCGGCCGATATCCTGTCTATCAAAGGACCTTTTGCGGTACAGGAATACCTGGTAAATGAGATACAGGAAGTATACCGTTTACAGGGTGTGAAGATCAATGACAAGCACATTGAGGTGATTGTACGTCAGATGATGCGTAAGGTAACTATCGAGGATCCGGGAGATACCCGCTTCCTGGAAGGAGATACCGAGGATAAATTTGAATTCTTTGAAGAGAACGATAACATATTCGATAAGAAAGTAGTAACCGAAGCTGGCGAATCTGCTACCCTGAAAGCAGGGCAGATAGTAAGCCTGCGTCAGGTAAGGGAAGAAAACTCCCTGCTGCGTCGTGCGGATAAAGCACTGGTAGAATACCGTGATGCAAATCCGGCTACTTCCAGCCCGCTGTTGCTGGGTATTACCAAAGCATCACTGGGTACACGCAGCTGGATCTCTGCAGCGTCCTTCCAGGAAACTACCAAGGTATTGTCTCAGGCTGCCATCAATGGTAAGAGAGATGATATGGCGGGCCTGAAAGAAAACGTAATCACAGGTCATCTGATCCCTGCTGGTACCGGCTTGCGCGAATTTGAAAATATGATCGTAGGTTCTAAAGAAGAATACGATATCCTGGCCTCTTCCAAAGAAGTGTTCCAGTTTGACGAAGAAGAATAGTCATTCACAAGTACTATAACAGAAAGGCTGCCCTTACCGGCAGCCTTTCTTATTTCCGGCATTTAATTTTACAAGGAAATAGCGTTATGTTGCCTGATGTGTGGTATTTTTGAATCAGATTAATGCATTGGATTTCATGAAGCAATTGTTTTTTAGCATCTTAATAGCGGCCCTGATCATCTCCTGTAAAAAAGACAGCGATAGTGCTATTCCGGTTACCTCCTCCAGTTTAATGGTATTCCAGGCAGTGCCCGGGCCAGCAAAGTTTGATGTGGTACTGGATACTTTTGCTGTGGGGAATGATCTGGGATATGGGGAGCAAACAGGATACAAACAATTCCGTGCAAGAAAATATACCCTGATGGTATTCCCCGCCGGCAACCGGACTAATCCCCTGGCAGGTGGAGAGATTAACCTTCGGAACAACCGGTTTTATTCTGCTTTTTTAGGAGTAGATATCAATAATGCACTGGTGCTCATTGCCGCAGAAGATGAACTGGATGCCCCTAAAGAAGCCGGTAATGCTAAACTCCGGGTGGTCAATTTAAGCGATACCCGGTATGGTACTGCCAACACACGGTTATTGCTCGATTATTATACAGATACTACAAAAATACTACCCCGTATAGGATTCGGAAATATTACACCATTTAAAGAGATTAAAGGAGATAGTACCTACAAAATCGATGTAAGATGGGCTGATTCTTCACTAAGTGTTTTGGGAAAAGAAAAGGTGCCTTTTGCCTCAAAAGCAAATGGCATTTATACAATTGTGACCAGCGGTAATGCCCTGGATCCCAATGATATCAAGCTTTTCCAGGTTATCAATAAGTAAAGCAGGCATTTGTACTTTCACTTTTCAATTCCTATGACTATTTTTAAGGTTAACTAAAAAGAGTACGATGCTTTTATTTGCTTATTGTAAACAGGTGGTAATGTCTGTTGGCCTTTGTGTTTTATTTTGTACTATGACTTTTGCACAGGAAACATCCAGACTTTACCTGAACGAGTATACGATTCCGTTAAATAAAAAAGGAGCGGCTATTGGAAAGATCTTCAATAAGGAAGGTGCGGTAACGAATGCTAAAATCCTGAAGGATGAAGCTGGATTATTTACTATCCGTAAAGGTGTACTGCAGCTGAAGAAAAAAGCAGCTTTGCCGGCAGCAGGGGATTTTAAATACGAAGTAAGCGTACAGTCGGGTGATGATGTTGCTGCTTTTGTATTGGTAAAAGATGCATTTATCAAAAATAAGGTAATTGCACACCGTGGTGCCTGGAAAAACCATGCTGGCAGTGAAAACTCTATCACCTCCTTAAAAGATGCAATCAAAATTGGTTGTGAAGGATCTGAATTTGATTTGTGGTTATCTTCCGATAATGAGATCGTTGTTTCACATGATCCGCATATTGGAGGAAAAGCAGTGGAAGAAACTTCTTTGGCAGAATTGCAGACCGTACAGCTGAAGAATGGAGATCGTGTGCCTACCCTAGAAGAATTTATCAAAGTAGCGATGGATCAGCATACTACCCGTTTGGTAGTAGAAATGAAACCTTCCGCCAAAGGGAAAGGGGAATTACTGGCCACTAAAACAGTAGCGATGATCCATGCGATGAAAGCACAGGCATGGGTATACTATATCAGTTTTGATTACAATATCCTGAAGAAAGTACTGGAGCTGGATCCTTTGGCCAAAGTGGCCTATCTGAGCGGCAATAAATCCCCAGAGCAATTAAAGGCAGATAAAATGTGGGGGCTGGATTATCACATGGGAGAATTCGAAAAGAATAAACAGCTGATTCAGGACGCCAAAAGCAAGGGGATCACTACAAATGTATGGACAGTGAACGACCCGGCAGCAATGGATGTACTGCTGAAGGATGGTGTGGACTATATTACCACCAATGAGCCTGAAATATTACTGGAGAAAGTAAAAAAGTAAGTCAACACCGGAAATTTACAGGGATATGGAGATGCAGGGTAGATAAGTCCGCGCTGCTGCTAGTAAAGTTAAAACAATTCTAAAATAGTGGGGGAGGGGTATAAAATCCAACAAAAGACCTTATTTTAGCCCGTCAATTTTATAAAACGTATTCAACGGAGTTCAAAATCTACCTATCAACATGCACATTTGTAAACAATTTGTGAAAAGAGGATTATTAGCGGCGTTAATAGCCGGTTCATTTGTGGCTTGCCAACAATCGGGTAAAACTGCTAATACAGCAGCTAATTCACCTGCAGCTGGTAATACTTCAGCCCCTGCCAATGGTGGTGGCAATAAAATTGCGTATGTAGATCTGGATTCACTGGAAGCGCATTTCGATTATTTTAAAGAAAAGAAAGACGAGCTGGAGAAAAAACAACAGGTGATTGAGAATGAACTGAAAGGGAATGCCCGGGCTTTACAGAATGAGTATGCAGATTTGCAGCGTAAGGCAGCTACCCTTACTCAGGAGCAGGGAGAAGCCGCACAACGGAGCATTATGCAAAAAAATCAGCAGCTGGAAGCAAAAGCACAGCAGCTGCGTTCTCAGTATGCAGAACAGGAAGCCAAATTCAATGAAGAATTGCAAAAAAGACTGGATGGATTCCTGAAAACGTATAATGCGGAAGGCAAGTATGATTACATCTTATCTTACCGTGCAGGCGCTACCAACATTCTTTTCAAAAACCCTGCGCTGGATGTTACCGCAGATGTGATCAAAGGAATGAATGCAATAGGGGCGGATAAAAAATAATCCGCGCCAGGTAGCAAACATTAAAAAAAATAATTACCTTAAAATCCCGGTTCTGTAGAGCCGGGATTTTTTAATTGATACATATGGAAGTCAACCAAAATAATTCTTTTAAACCCAGCCTGAGTTTACTGGATGCTACGATGATCGTGGCAGGTTCTATGATCGGGTCAGGAATTTTTATTGTTACAGCAGAGATTGCCCGCAGTGTGGGAGGAGCTGGCTGGATTACAGCCATGTGGCTGCTGGCAGGTCTTGTAACGTTGATCGCAGCACTCAGCTACGGTGAGCTTTCCGGTATGTATCCAAAAGCTGGCGGACAATATGTATATCTCCGGGAGGCCTATAATCCCTTTATTGCTTTTTTGTTTGGCTGGACCCAGTTCGGCATTATTCAAACCGGTACCATTGCAGCGGTAGCTGTAGCGTTTGCCAAGTTTACGGCTTATCTTATTCCAGCTTTCAGTGAACAGAATATATTGTATGATGGCGGGTTTATTAAAATATCCGCTGCCCAGATCGTAGCCATTATTTCCATCATACTGCTTACGCAGATCAATTCCAAAGGCGTAAAAAATGGAAAACTGATTCAAACCACCTTCACACTTGCTAAAATACTGTCTCTTTTCGGTCTTATTATCTTTGGTTTGTTAATAGGGGCTAAGCAGGAAGTATGGGATGCCAATTGGGTAAATGCCTGGGATGCGAGTGCTTTAAAACAAATGAACGGGCAGGTGGTTACAACTGCCATTACAGGACTTGCATTTTTAGGTGCAGTGGCGGTATCCATGAAAGGATCTCTTTTCTCCAGTGATGCCTGGAACAATGTCACTTTTATAGCAGCAGAAATTAAGAACCCATATAAAAATATCGGCCGGGCCCTGTTTCTCGGCACTTTAATAGTGACAATCATTTATGTAAGTGCCAATCTGATGTATCTGGCAGTGTTGCCGTTGCATGAAATAGCATTTGCAGCCAATGACAGGGTAGGGGTAGCAGCAGCAGAGAAGATATTCGGCAGCAGCGGATCTATTATCATTGCTGTAATGATCATGATCTCTACTTTTGGTTGTAATAATGGCCTGATATTATCCGGTGCCAGGATATATTATACAATGGCACAGGATGGCCTGTTCTTTAAAAAAGCGGCACAGTTAAATCAGCATAGTGTACCAGCATATGGATTATGGATACAATGCTTCTGGGCTTGTATGCTATGCCTTACCGGTAAGTATAATGACCTGCTGGCATTGGTTATTTTTGGGGTGCTTATTTTTTATGTATTAACCATACTGGGCATATTCATTTTACGCAGGAAACAACCTGATTTACCACGGCCTTACAAAGCGTTTGGATATCCGGTACTGCCCATCATCTATATTCTGGTAGCCGCTTCACTCGCATTGTTGTTATTGATTTTTGAAACAAACTATACTTTACCTGGGCTGGGTATTATTTTATTGGGAATCCCCCTTTATTATATCGCGCTCCGGCAAAAAAAATAAAGCATATTTTTTTGCAAAAGGCAGGCTGTTCAGCCTGCCTTTTTTATTTGATTAGGATCGGTTGATTGCTAAATCGGATAATTTTAGCCTGCATTTCACACAAAAGTTGTAGGCGAAAACGTGAAAATTCCAGTTCACTGCAATAATACTTACAGTGAGCTCGTTTATCTTGCAGGTACACTCCTGAACGAAGAAAACGATTTAACCCTGGAGTATAACGTATGAAAAGAAAACCCTTGCCAGCGAGTAATTGTCTTAGTGTTTGCCAACATTAGTGTAGACGGCTTCTTCTCATACTAACAACAGGTGGGTTGCCCCGAAATAATTTGCCCTATTATGCATGATAATTGAATATGAGAAAAAGATTGTTAGTTGGAAAAGAAATTAGAATTGTCGTCTGATAAAATTTGTGCGTTGCCGTTAGAAAAATCACAACAGGATAGAAACTAAATACTAATCATAAAATATTTAATGCCAAACATGATGAATAACATTTAAAAAGTTAGCATCATTTACGATATATAACCGGGTGGGGGCCTGGTGAAATTTCAACCCCAAGATAACCATTAAAAGCCTACACGATTTGCATTCTCGAACATTCACATGACAATCTTTTACAATAAGCGTATGGTCTCTACCATACGCTTTATTCTTTTTACAACACATGGCAATGAATCTTACTTTATTGACTGCGGTTGCTTATTTTTGCTGCATGTTTACCGAGCTGAGCAATAATATTTTTAATCAGAGTATACTGGATTACCATCAGCAGAATGATGTGAATCAGGCAATTAGCAATCCGTATGAGAAAAACGAGATAGCACATTTACTATATGCCAAAAACTGGATAGATACTGTACAGTGGCACCTGGAAGATATTATCCGGGACCCCAAAATAGACCCTGTAAAGGCACTGGAGATTAAACGGTGGATAGACAGGTCTAACCAGGAGCGTACTGATATGGTGGAGTATATTGATAGTTATTTCCTGGATAAGTATAAAGGAGTTGCCTTAACAGCTGGCGCTACGATTAATACAGAAAGCCCGGCATGGGCAATAGATCGCTTATCTATTCTGGCACTGAAAATATACCATATGCGGGAAGAAGCTGACAGAAAAGACGCTTCTGATGAACACCGCGCAGCTTGCCAGCGTAAACTGGATATTTTGCTGGAGCAGCGGAAGGATTTAAGTATGGCTATTGATACACTATTGGAGGATATTGCAGCAGGAAGAAAGTACATGAAGGTGTATAAGCAAATGAAAATGTATAATGACCCTTCCCTGAACCCGGTATTATACAAACAGTCCTAGCCTGGTATTACCAGGATTTATTCATGGCAGGCAGCTGTCAGAAGAAGATAATCATCCATAGCTGCTAAAAACAGATACATGCAAAAAACAATTCTGGTAACGCGCTTTTCAGCGCTGGGTGATGTAGCTATGACTATCCCGGTAATGCGGCAGGTGCTGGCTGATAACCCGGATGTACAGATCGTTTTCGTATCCAATAAAAATTGGGCCGCTTTATGTGAAGGTATTCCGCGGCTGACCTTTTTTCCGGCAGATGTAAAAGGAATACATAAAGGAGTGGGCGGGCTCTATAAACTGTTTACGGCCATCCGTAAGGCGCACAAAATAGCTGCTGTAGCCGACCTGCATAATGTGCTCCGCTCTAAAATAGTCCGCACTTTTTTCCGGCTTGCCGGCATTCCTGTAGCTACTATAGATAAGGGGAGGGCCGGAAAGAAAGCGCTTACCCGGAAAGCGGATAAGCTACTTCATCCATTGAAAACCACCCTGGAAAGATATGCCTCCGTTTTTACTGCATTAGGGCTTCCCTGCAACCTGTATCCTGCTAAACAGGTATTTCCCCCTCAGAGATTAAATAGTGAAATAACCGCTGTTATAGGGGCCAAAAACGGGCAAACCTGGATAGGCGTGGCACCATTTGCCACCTATAGGGAAAAAACCTATCCGCTGGCCCAAATGGCTAAGGTGCTGGCTGCGCTCGCAGCCGGAGAACAGCAAAAGGTATTGTTATTTGGCGGAGGGGCCGGGGAAATAGCTCAACTCACCCGGCTGGCAGATGAATATCCTGGTATGGTAGTGGTAGCCGGCCGTTTTTCCCTGCGGGAAGAACTGGCTATTATCAGCCAGTTGGATGTAATGATCAGCATGGATTCTGCCAATATGCACCTGGCTTCTCTGTTTGGCATCCCGGTAATCTCTGTTTGGGGCGCCACACATCCATTTGCCGGATTTATGGGATATGGCCAGAGCATGGAGAATGCAGTGCAAATAACTGATTTAGCCTGCCGGCCCTGCTCCGTATTTGGTAATAAACCATGTTATCGTGGTGATCACGCCTGTATGGAGTGGCTGGAACCTGCCAGATTGCTGGAAAAAACAGCTAAATATATCCGGTCATAAAAGTCATAAACTGCCCATAGCAAGCCATGCAAAAGAATTTGAAAAAAAACGCTTCGTTTTTTTTGTATAAATAAAAAAAGGTCTACTTTTGCAATCCACTTTACGGTGCCCGATAGTATAAAGGTAGTACGACAGTTTTTGGTACTGTTTGTCTTGGTTCGAATCCAGGTCGGGCAACCAAACTAGAGAGAATGGAATTAGTTCCATTCTCTCTTTTGTTTTTAGGGCCTAAGTCGTTGGTAATTTGATAAATATAATTTAAAACTTCATTTACTCTAAAAGTTCGTAATGCTCGATTTTCAAAATAGAGTTTATCCGGAAAGCACGAACTTATTATCTCTATTTTTTTATCGCTTTCAGAGTTTTCATATACATAATCCAATGAAAGAAGTTTACCCACACCAATTTTTAAAAGGTTTTTAATATTTGGTTTATCGGCACCCGGTCCGCTCAGTTGCAATTCAATCTTTTCAATTTCTTGCGTGTAGTTGGCTTTCATAATTGCAAATTCCTTCGGATCTAAATTCCTGCTTGCAAGTAAGTCCCTAATGACCGTGATTTTTCCTTCAAGTTCTTTTATTCGTTTTCCCAAACTAGCCCGGTTGATCGTCTCTTCAGAGGATTGTTCCTTCCAGGCTTGTTCCAATACGACCTGATATAACTCAATCATTTCTGGTTTGGGAACATACCTTTTAAGTAGCCTGTAAAACTGTTCGTTTACATCTTCAGCCCGTTCACGGAAGCGGCAGCCTTTGGTACAATGATAGTAGGGGTATGCCTTTTTATAACGGTTAACGCTACCACTTCCCGTAACCAGTTTACCGCAATTTGGACAAACGATCAAACCTCTTAAAGGTAGAAACAGATTGGCCATTACTTTTGGTTTATAAGTTCGTCCCCGACCGTCTAAAACCTCTTGAACTTCATTAAACAGTTCTTCACTAATCAGGGGCTTATGTTTGCCTTTGACAAATACACTTTCTTCTTTTTTGTACTTGGGTATGAATAACTTCCCGCAATAGGCTGGGTTTCTCAGCGCCAGCCAAAATTGCGCCCTGCTTCGTGTAAACCCTTTTTGCTTGATGATTTTGAAAATTTGCTCGGTATTGTAAACTTTTCTTGCTACTTCTTCAAAGGCCCAAATCATCATACTGGCCATAGGTTCAATAGGAACAATAATTTTATTTTCGTTCTCATCCCGGACATTTTTATAGCCGACAGGTGCGCGGTTCATGTGCCTTCCTTCTTTCATTGCCCGGCGCATACCATGAATCACATTTAACGAACGCCTATCGTTTTCAACCTCAGGTGCGGCGAGATAAAAAGCCAGCATCATTTTAGATTCGGGTATCTCCATATCCAGAGGCTGTTCAATGGCCTGTGGCTCTACGCCCAATCTTCTTAAAATACTGATCATTTGGTAGGCATCCCCCGCATTTCGGCTAAAACGGTCCCACTTTAGGAACAACACGTAATCAGTTTTACCGCGATGCCTTTTAAGATCGAGCAAGTAGGCTTTCCATTTGGGCCTATTGAAGGTTTTGGCGGAATGATCTTCGAAAATCACATGCCTGATGGTATATCCTTTTAACTCACAGAACTTCCGCAAGAAGTCTTCCTGGCTTCGTTGTGAGTAACCTTTTTCAGCTTGTTCGTCGGTTGATACCCTGATATATAGGTCTGCTATTGTTTCTTTCATCTGTCATCTGTTTTAAATTATTGTTTATATTTTCGGGCAAGTTGAATACCTTCTTTAATCCGTGTTGATCTGTTGGATATTCCGTTTTGAAGGTCTTCTAAGATGCTGTGGGAAAGCAGGTGGGTAAAGAGATCTACGCCATTTTCACACTCGCCAGTTGACATTGGTTTGACACCGATAGTGGCTAATTCTGCAATAAATGGCAATGACTTATTTAGCCTCCGGGAAAACCTGTCCCAATTAGTAAATAGTAAATAATCCGGTTGAGTTTTTGATCTGCGCAGGTTTTTAAGGTAATTACGCCAGGGCGGAAGGTGAAAGGCGTCTGCCGGGCCATGCACTACAATTGTTCTGCGGATTTTTATTTCCTTCTTTAAACAAAATTTCTGGAGCAGGATTTCCTGTGTTTTTAACAACTGGTCTTGCTCATGATGATCTGCACATCTTGCACGGATCAATAAGTCAGCTACTTTCATTTTCATTTGATTTTAAGTAATGGTCTATGGTGATGTTGGCGAACAAGCATAATAGCTTCAATACTCTGGCCGCCATTTCTTCAGTTACAATTATTTCTTTCTTGCGCAAGTACTCCTGTACCTTGCTTGGGGTTAATTTTTCCATCTCTCTCACTTATCAAGTCCACAAATCCTTTAGCATCAAAGGCTAATCACCACCAAATTTACAAAAATGTTGGTGTAAAAATTATTATACACCAACATTTAGGGCTGTTGTATCACATATTTATTTTATGCTTTGAGGAAAACAGTGTTGTGATTTGTATAAATTTGGTGGTGCTGGACGTGGGAATTGATGAGATTTTTGATCAAAAAAAAAGTTGGGTGATGTCGAAAGTAAGCTATAAAATCATTGACGAACAAAGACTACAGGATGTGGATTACCACGGTAAGATGGTCAGACCCTTGTATTTTAAACTTGTGTATGCAAGAAAGTCCTCAACTTTTAAAAGCGCATTTTTTAATCAGCTTACTAAACCCAAACATGCGATTCATGTTGGAGCGGCGAGAAAGGTTCCTACGATTGATCAGCTTTTTAAAAAAGAGCAGCAGGTCATTAATTTTATAATCGATAAACTTGGAGATTCTTTTTCATTGCCCCTTTTTAAGGCTGAATATGGTTACTATACGACCGATCTGATTGAGTTTACCGAAGGATTGTTCAATGAATTTCTAAGAATTTATCTTACGGATGAAGGGCTTCCATCTTTTGCCAGAAGCTTGTTTGAGGGTAACAAAACTGTAGACATCTATCAGGTGGTGGATGATTTAAAAATATGCTTTAAGGCTGAAAGTTACTCTAAACTATTAGAGAATGCTTACAACTTGGCGCCGCCTTACCTGGTGTTGCATAATTTTGCCCGGACGATAAAAAAATGGCCTGTTATCCTTCCGGTAATAGAATGGGAGCAAAAGGATACGCGAGAATTATTTGTCCGGCACATAAAAGAAAACTTTAAAGGAATTAGCCCTGAGACAACTTTGTATGAGGTGGACCGATACGTTAAGAGGATTTCAAAATAGTTTTATAATTCAAGATTGCTAAGTATTCAAATATGCGTAAGCGGGCTAATGGTGGATTGCTGGTATTTTAATACTATTGTAGTTGCTGCCTATATAAGTCGGGTTTTGGGTTGCCGCAAACTCTATTGTGTGTATACTTGCCAGGTCTAAATCGTTGTGCAGATCAAGATCCTGGTAAAAAAACTCCTGACAATTATGTAAGTATTCAGTTGGAGATGTCGCAAATACATCTGCCTCTTGATCTTGAACCAATGTGAATTCACCGGTGGATTTGTATCCAAAGAGGAAAGGCCGGCCATTATCATATATTCCAGCTAGTATGTACGTACTGCCTTCAACTTTACCGTTGTAGGGATAAGTTTTGATCAGTTCTATTAGCTCGGACGCTTTGTGCTTTGCCGATTGAGACAATACAAGTGTTAATGCTTCGCACCAATCTTTACTGCCGGTATAGCCGCAGGCAATAGTTGGTGTAATATGATGTAATTTCTCCACTTCTCCTTCTGCGTAAATTTTCCCTTTTGGTCCTGCAAGTACCCATTTTCTATCCGCATAAAGGGTTATTCCTTTCTCAGGCTCTAAAATCGCTATGACAATACTCATATCCTAAATAGGTTTGAAACGACTGCAATTTACTTAAACATAGAGTAAATCCATGCCACACCTGTTTCTCCTGGTATCTTTATAGTTTGCGGCATAAGATTTTGATGAACTTAGCCGATAAACATGGTTTTGATATATTAAGTTTTTAAAGCAGCTATCTACCATGATAAATTCAAGCAATCGACCGGGTTTGTTCTATGGTATCAATTATTGCCCTTTTTTGATCATCTGTCAAAATTTAGTTCGGTTGATTAATATTGTTTATATTAACATCTGGTTAACACTTTAAAGGACATTTCGAAGTAGATTCATAACCATAAGAATCCTGAAGCCCGGAATTAGCTAAATTTTTTTTAATCATTAATAATTTGATCTGGACAAATCTAAGACCTGTCGGTTCTAAGGTTTTACTGTACCCATACCGCTAACCCTCAAAACTAAGCTCCTAATGGAAATCATTAAGCAGTTCCTACAAAAGTTACACCTGATCGCAAACCTGTACAACAAGATCGCTACTCTGGGCACCGATAAGGTGGCTGACGTGGATCGCCAATCTGTGGTGATTGTAAACTCACTTGCCTTTATCACAGGGTCAATGGTCTTAAGCATTGGTTTGTTCTTTTACGGATTAATTCATTCCAAAATGTTGCTGTATGGGGTTCTCTTCGAATCTTCAGCCTTTTATAGTTTGTTATACCTCAATTCCATAGGGAAACATAAGGCCGCAAAATTCGGGTTAATCGCTGTCCACAGCTTTTCTGCCGTGTACTTTGGGGCGTTACTTGGAATGGTGTTGTGCGTGGAATTGATTGCGGCATTTTTGATTGCCTTTTTATTGGGCGGCGCCTGTTTGATCTTCCCAGGAAAGAAAGAAAGGGCGATTTGCATGGGGATAGTGGCCTTTTTGATGGTCATTATTGAGGCCAATAATTATTACCAAGTAATCCGTCCACTTGAACTTAGCCATGTTAATTTCTATTATTTTCGGTGGTTTAGCGTAGGGGGAATGCTGGTATTGCTCTCGGTGGGTATATGGCTTATGGTCAGAAGTAATATGCTTTTGATACAAGAGATGAAAAACGCCGATGTGGCAAGGCGGAATTTCTTAAGTTCAACAAGTCATGACCTGCGCACGCCAATGGATGCCATTTACACCGCTGCCCAGGCACTAAAGCTGCATTTGAAAGACTCACACCGTTCATTGGATTTAAATGCGATCGAAAGCGCGTTAAAAACGATCCTACCAGCCAGTATTTATTCAAAAGGTATTATCAATGACATACTAGACCTTTCAAAAATCGAAGCAGGAATCCCAGCGGAGATAAAAAAAGAAAGCTTTCATACCATTTCATGGGTTCACAACTTTATGGAAATTCTGGCGCCGCTGGCGACCCAAAAAGGCATTAAATTAACGCTGAGGGTTGACCGTATTGGTATTCCGGCATTTATTCATACTGATCGGCTAAAGTTGACAAAGCTTGTTGTTAACCTGGTGATTAATGCGATAAAGTATGCGCCCCAGGATACCGAAGTAGTGATCAGCTTAGAATATATCAATCCCATTTTTGCCATCTCGGTACATAATCACGGAATGATCCCATTAGAATTGCAACCCAGGCTTTTCGATGCCTATGTTCGGGGAGAAAATCTGGACCAGACCGGTAATGGTCTGGGGCTGCATATTGTAGATTCGCTGATCAAAAGGCTGGATGGGAACATCAGCTTTATCAGTCGGGCGGATGTTGGGACAGAGTTTATTGTACAATTCCAGGGTATTGCCAGTGAAGGTGCCGGGCTTCGTCCTTCCGATCAGATAAAGGAAGAACGTGACAGATCCTTTATTGGCAAAAAGATTTTGGTCATTGATGACAGTGAGACTACCCTTATCGCACTGAAGGCTTTGTATAAAGACAGCAATCTGTTGTATAATGCGGAGGATGGTTTATCGGGATTGCAGGAAGCCAAATTAATTAGGCCAGATATTATATTTCTGGATTCTAATATGCCAAAGATGAGCGGCCTACAGACATTGCAGCACATTCGTGAAGATGATAATTTGAGATCTGTACCGGTGGTTTTGGTTTCTGCCGACGCGTATAAGGAAACCAATCAGCTATACATGACCGCTGGCGCATCGGATTTTTTAAGTAAGCCGCTTGACTTTAGCGATATTAAGTCTGTGATGTGCCGCCTTTTGTAAACGGCCCAGCTAGATAAGTTTACTGTTATGAGAATGCGGCTGGATGGAGTAACTTAGGTGTACAAGCTGGGCACCTATGATTTTCTATTGCCAATTGTTTGGGCATTTCACTATTCGTGAAGCCAACATTCTGTGGAGGTTTATTAAGAATGACATCAAGGATACGATTGTACCTTCGCTGATCTCATTTTTAACAGCATGGCTTTATGATGAGCATGCCTGGAAATCTTTTCCCTTAAGGCTGTTATTCTCGCTGGGCTATGCAGCTTTGTATATTTATACGTTTTGTCTTGCCAACCAGGTAAATTCTGTTGACGAGGATCAGATCAATAAGCCGGAAAGGCCCCTTCCCAGCGGCCTTGTGACCAGGAGAGAAACTGTTCAACGGATCATTGTCTATAATGTTCTCTTTCTGGCTGCCGCTTATCTGTTGCACATCTTTTGGATCAGTGTCGGTTGGCAGTTGGTCACTGCTGCATTAAACTACTGGGGATGGTCAAACCATTGGATTTCAAAAAACCATGTTTGCATGTCGGTAGGCACATTTTTGTTGTTCAGCGGGCAATGGACGATTGCTACCCCACAGGTGGCGATGAGCATGAGCAGTTATCTTTATTTTGGCTTATTAAGTCTGTGGGCTGGTTTTTCGCTGGCAATTCAGGATTTCAGGGATGAAGAGGGGGACCGAAAAATGGGAAGAAAAACGCTGACGATCTCGATGGGCAATATACGCGGACGACTTGTGATGGTTTTCCAATATCTGATCTTTTCACCTTTAATATTTACGGCGGCGATTCTGACCCAAACCTCGATTTCAGAACTTAGGCGGGCGCCGCTTGTGATGCTGATATTACTGGTTCAGCTAGCTATTCATTGGCTAATTGCCTACCGGATTTGGTTTTTTCGCAACCCCAAAGCCGATGATTTTACCTATCATGTATTTGTCTACTTGTTTTGCGCCGCCGTACCCGTTTTGTGCTTGATCCGGTAATGGCTGTCAAACGGATCATGTTTAACAAAAAGCATAGCGTGAGCCTGGTTTTAGAGGCAGAACTATTTGCCACCTGAAAAAACAAAGAATCCACCAAATTTGACGGATTCTTTGTGTCGGTAATACTTTGCCTGAGAGAAATTATTCTTCCCAGCTATAAGCCATCCCTTCCATAAAAGGAATGATCAGTGTGAGGTCCATACCTTTGCTGACCATCATTGCGCATAAAGTAAACAACTTCGTGGCCTGGTAAGCCTGTTCGGATTTTTCTGTTCCGATTTCAAATAAGAACGTCATTTTTTGTTGATTCATATGGAATTGTTTTTTATGAAATTAGAAGATAATACACGGAGTAAAAGCCCCATTTTTACGTATAAAGCCTATATTTTTTAGGGAAAAACCCTCTTCTAAAGGGGTTTTTTCCGCTTACGAATTAGGTGATCGACTGTTTTTGAGGTATAGAGATTCCCTCAATGTACTTAACATGTGTTACCTTTTAGAAATCAGTTGATTGCTGTTTTAGCGGTTGGTGAGCCTTCTGCATCTTAATAAATAAGCTAAAAATGTTAGTTTAAATACTAAAATTATTAGTATTCTTGCAGTCTTGAATATAGAGAGACATGACAGCGGGAGAAAGACGTATAGCGCACTTTGATCTGGACACCTTTTTCGTATCGGTGGAGAGAAAGCATGATCGCCGTCTAAATGGCGTCCCGGTGATTGTTGGCGGGGGAACCAGGGGCGTGGTTGCCTCCTGTAGTTATGAGGCCCGTGTGTTCGGGGTACGCTCGGGCATGAGTATGAGGCAGGCGCGGGTGCTTTGTCCCGATGCTATTGTAGTCAGCGGTGACCATGAACTTTATAGCAAAGAATCCAGGCTTGTGACCCAGGTAATTGCCGATAGCGCACCACTTTATGAAAAAGCAAGCATTGATGAGTTCTATATGGATGTTTCCGGAATGGGGACGTATTGTTCGAGTGCCAGAAAATTTCTGACGGAGTTAAAAGGAAAGATCCATCAACATACCGGACTTCCGATCACCTATGCCCTGGCTTCCAATAAATTGGTGAGTAAAGTAGCAACCAATGAAGTTAAGCCCAATGGAAAAGCAGAGATTTTTTTTGGGGAGGAAAAAAGCTATCTGGCACCTCTGCGGGTCGAAAAAATGCCCGGCATAGGGGAAAAGACTTCGCTGGTCTTAAAGGATTGGGGAATTAAAACCATTAAACTGCTCTCGGAAACCCCGGTAGAGATCCTAACACATAAATTTGGAAAGGCCGGTAGTGATATGTCCCGCAAGGCCAACGGAATTGATGAGTCGCCGGTAATTCCATTTAGTGAACAGAAAAGCATTTCCACTGAGGCAACCTATGACAATGATACCATTGACGTACAATTTCTGCGCGGACAGTTGATCCGCATGACCGAAAAAATCAGCTTTGAACTACGGCAACAGGCCAAACTGACCGGGTGCGTGACTGTTAAGATCAAATATGCAGATTTTACAACGGTAACCAAACAATGTTCTATAGGCTATACAGCATCAGATGATGTATTGATCAGCACGGCCAAAGACCTGTTTGACCGGTTATATGACAGAAGGATATTAGTCCGGCTGGTCGGTATACGCTATTCTGATCTGGTGGCCGGGCATCCTCAGATCAGTCTTTTTGAGCAAACCCAGGAAACAGTCAGGCTCTATCAAACATTGGATGAAATCAGGAAGAAATTTGGGGCAGGTGCGGTGATGCGTGCCATTGGGGTAGAAAAGAAGAAATAGC
Source organism: Chitinophaga sp. H8 (assembly GCF_040567655.1). Lineage (NCBI taxonomy): Bacteria > Pseudomonadati > Bacteroidota > Chitinophagia > Chitinophagales > Chitinophagaceae > Chitinophaga > Chitinophaga defluvii. The sequence continues at coordinate 2,751,946 of NZ_JBEXAC010000002.1, forward strand.
CATGTACCTGAATTGCAAAACATATTTTTCATATCGCTGGGGCACCTTCAGTACCTCCCAGTTGGTCGAGGCTGCCGGGCAGGCGGGGGCCACTTCACTGGCTTTAACCAATATCAATAATACAAGTGACATCTGGAGCTTTGTAAAGCTGGCACAACAGGCAGGGATAAAACCAGTCGCGGGCGTTGAATTTCGCAACCAGGATAAACTGTGTTACGTGATGCTGGCTAAAAATAATGAAGGCTTTGCGAAGATCAACCGGTTTTTATCTCAGCATTTGGTAAATAAACAAGCATTTCCTGACCTCCCTGAAATGGACCAGGACGTGTATATCATCTATCCCTTTGCTCATGGTTTGCCGGATCACCTTGAGGCTAATGCTTTCATTGGCATACAGGCCACTGAAATTAATAAGCTCTTTGGGGTGGACATGAAACGATATGGTCAGAAGATGGTGATTCTTCAACCGGTCACCTTTCAAAATAAAACCTATTATGAATTGCACCAATTCTTAAGGGCTATTGATAAGAATGAAATCATCAGCAAACTTCAACCGGGGGATATCGCCGGTAAGCACGAATTTTTTGTGGCCGCGGGCCGTCTGATTGCAGCATTTAAAGACTACCCGCTATTGGTGAGCAATACCTTTCAATTGTTGGATGCGTGCAGTATTCAGATGGATTTTAAAATAGATAAGAACAAGAAAATTTTTACCGCTAGTAAAGAAGATGATTATGAGCTGTTGGTGAAATTGACCTATGAAGGAATGGAAAAGCGGTATGGGAAGAACAATGTGAAGGCTGGTTTGAGGGTTGCCCAGGAATTGAAAGTGATCTCGGATCTTAATTTTGTCACCTATTTTCTGATTGCCCAAAATATCGTTCAGGAGGCCAGTTATCGTGGATACTATCATGTCGGCAGGGGGAGCGGCGCTAATTCTATTGTGGCTTATTGTTTGCGGATTACAGATGTGGACCCGATTGAACTGGATCTATATTTTGAACGGTTTCTCAACAGCAGCCGAACCTCCCCGCCAGATTTTGACTTGGATTTTTCCTGGCAGGACAGAGATGATATGATTGATTATGTGTTCAAGCGTTATGGGAAGGAGCATGTAGCACTGTTGGGGATGTTTTCTACTTTTCAGGGTAGTTCTGCAATAAGGGAATTGGGAAAAGTATTGGGGCTTCCTAAAATGGAAATTGACGGGTTGGTTGAAGGACAATTTCATTCGGGGGACAAAAACCATGAGAAGATCAAAATGCTCGCCCCTTTAATGCTGGACTTTCCAAATCATCTTTCGATTCACCCTGGGGGGATGCTCATCTGTGAAGAGCCGATTTTCGGGTACACCGCGCTGGATCTACCACCAAAGGGCTTTCGGATTACGCAGATAGATATGGTTGTTGCCGAAGATATCGGCTTGTATAAATTTGATATTCTCTCTCAGCGGGGGTTAGGACATATCCGTGAGGCTATTGATATTGTCAAACAAACCAGGGGCATTGACGTGGACATTCATGCAATAGAGAAATTTAAAAAAGATCCCAAACTGGCAGAGAATATCAGATCAGGCAATACGATCGGGTGTTTCTATATTGAATCTCCTGCCATGCGGCAATTGCTAAAAAAACTGCGCTGTGAGGATTATTTACGTCTGGTGGCCGCGAGTTCTATTATCCGTCCGGGAGTTGGGCAATCTGGAATGATGCAGCAATATATCTACCGGTTCAACAATCCAGGAAAATTTGAATACCTGCACCCGGTGATGGAAGAGTTGTTACAGGAAACCTATGGGATCATGGTCTATCAGGAAGATGTGATCAAAGTATGTATTCATTTTGCAGGCATGAGTGGTGAAGATGCTGACATTTTGCGAAGAGGAATGTCAGGTAAATTCAGGTCAAAGCAAGAGATGGAACGTGTGTCGGAGAGCTTTCACCAGGGTGCGAGGTCTTTATGCAGGCCGGAGCCGATCATCACTGAGGTGTGGCGTCAAATCTCCAGCTTTGCGGGGTATTCTTTTAGTAAAGCGCATTCGGCAAGTTATGCGGTGGAAAGCTATCAGAGTTTATTCTTAAAATCATACTACCCGGTAGAATTTATGGTCGCTGTCATTAACAATTTTGGTGGTTTTTATTCCCGCGAACTGTATTTTCATGAACTCGCCAAAACAGGAGTCAAGGTTCATGGGCCTTGTATAAACCATTCGGTACACCTGACCAGTATTGTGCGCGGAGAAGTGTATGTTGGATTTATCCATGTGAAGGGACTGGAAAAAAAGACCATAGATTCCTTGCTTGATAACCGGGCAAAGAATGGTAGATATATAGACCTACAGGATTTTGTAGACCGTACGCACATTACTGAAGAACAGTTGTACTTGCTGGTCAAAGTGGGTGGGCTGGGCTTTACAGGTATTCCAAAAAGGGAACTTTTAATTCAGGGAAGTTTTGTTTGCCGTCCAGTTGATAAGCGTTTTAGCGGCATGGACAATCTTTTCGGGGAACAGAAAAAGACCTTTAAGTTGCCGTCTTTAGAACAAACCATGATCGAAGACCGTATCCAGGAACTGGAGATATTGGAATTTCCACTAGGCAATATCTTTGAGATCGTGGATGCTGACGTAAAGCAATTTCCATTGGCTCGGGACCTTGAAGGCCATATCAATCAGCAGGTGACCTGCCTGGGCTATTTGATCTGTACAAAATATGCAGTAACTAAAAAAGACAAGCGAACAATGAAATTCGGGAGTTGGTTGGACGCTTCCGGGGCCTGGTTGGATACGGTTCACTTTCCAGACAGCAATGCGATGTATCCATTTAAGGGCCGTGGTTTTTATCAATTTACGGGCAAAGTGGTTATGGAATTTGGGGTGATCACAATTGTCGTGGAAACTATGCAAAAGATAGGCATCAAGTCGGTAGATTAATTAGTTGGACAAATGTTATTCATTTGTTATTCAAAAAAATCGGGGGCCAGGTTAACGGAACAAGCGTACCTGGAGTACTAAATTGAATATTACTTGGCAAACGTTGAGGCGGACCAAAGATTCGCAAGGGGACCTATTTACTATGCCTAAGTGAAGGAATTTAATTTGATCTGTACTATTTAACTCCTAAGAATGAATAGGATTATGTTATGGGCATTGATGCTGTGGAGCATTAATGCCCCGGCCAGGCAGTATATACACAATTCGACCAGTCTGTATTTGCAAACCGATAAACACATTTATACTCCTTCAGAAAGGGTATGGTTTACAGGCTACATGCTTAACCTGGATACAAGTGTTGACTATCATACCATGTATGTTTCGTTGCTTGATCCGATCGCTCACAAACCTGTTTTGCTGGAGAAATTCATTTTAAGTTCCGGGGTTTGTTATGGTATGCTGGACCTTCCCGATAGCTTGCGCAGTGGGGATTATCCGCTAATTGCATTCACTAATAATTATCTTTTGGACAGCATTGAGCAGGAATTTCACCAGTGGGTTTCCGTGCGGCGTCCTGGGGAGCGTCCGTTTATACCGTCCCATGTAGAGGGCTTTAAAAGCCCTGCGACTCAGCAGAAGATTGACGAATGTAAACCCATTGTGAGCCTGAGCGCAGATTCCTCGGAATATCACCAGCGCAGCCAGACGAAGTGGGCGGTACAAATAAAGGACCAGGATGGAAAGGCTGTGCGGGGTACTTTTACCGTATCCTGTGTGTTAAGTAACAGGCTCCGTGAAAACAGTAATTGGAATATCCGAAGGTTCTATTATATAGACCAGCACACCTTTGCAAATCAGCAGCAGATCAATACCGGGCCACATGATGTATATCCGGTTAGCGGGTATGTTTTAAGGGGTAAAAAAGAAAGCGGGAAGGCTATTCCGATGCTGCTGATGACCAGCAGCAATGCAGTTCCATTTCAAACCAGCAAAAAGGGGACCTTTAAACTGAAGGCGGATCAAGTGATTGCTCCCTGGAATACAGATGCCTATTTAAGTATTGCCAAAGGAAACAACAGCATGAATTTTAGGATCGTTGTCTGGGACGATCAGCAGCGGATTGTGAACAAGCTGGCACTGGTGGATTACCCATATAGCCAGGAAATGGTTGTAGACAGTTTAGTTTTTACAGCTAAGGAACTGGAAAATATCGGCACGCTTTTGCATCAGGGTGATACTTCCCGGCCACCTGCAAATTTACCTGTATCTGCATCTACTGAGCAGGAATATTTAAAAAAGATTAAACCGGCGTACCTACCTGTAGCCTTCCCAGTGGCGGATTATTCTACCGATACGATTGCTGGTTTGAATATCGGCACAACTTTATACTGGAATTACCAACTCACCACAGATGAACAGGGCAAGGCAGAATTCAGTTTTTATACCGGCGATCTCCCAGGAGACTATACCTGTTTCATTCAGGGGTTAACCACCCTTGATTATTTTGTTTCAAAGACTGAATTCCATATTAAATAAGCTGTAAATATTACTTATGATTATCAAAGTTAATGTACCTGATAGAATGCTTGGAGAATGGGAAGTAAAGAGTGTTGGTGAAGAAAAATACTTGTATCGCCATCAAAATGATGCTTCAAAGCTGATTGCAAAAACAGATGAACCTATAAGTGAAGACAGTATTAAATTTATTCAACAGGCTTATGGGGATGTATTTGTTGCCGGACTTGGGCTTGGCCAGATGGTGAAAGCTCTGATCGAAAAAAACGAAGTCGAAACAATAACGATAATAGAAAAGGATGTTGAACTAATTGAATTGGTAGGCAAATATCTGGAATCAGTTTCACTAAAAGTAAAGTGTATCCATGCAGAGGCATTAACCTATGTAGACCGGAGTTTTTATGACTTTATTTGGTTTGACATATGGGAGGAGGTTAAGGCGGAGAACTGTAAGCAAATAGAACGTTTAAAATCTCATTACTGGAAAAAAGCAGAAGAAATATTTTTCAATAACGAGGAAAGGTGTCGGCATCTGCTGCTGCTTAAATAGACTTTAGCCAAAGTAAGCATAAACAAAACCTTTGCCCCGGTCTACTTTTACAGGCAAAAAGGACGGCCGGTAAGCAAAGGTTTATTTTTTTGATGGTACTATTTTCTGATCACTAACGCTTCCAGTTCAGGATCAGAAAGCATTCTTTCAATTTCTGAAGCTACTAAATCCTGGATGTCCTGCCGGATGCGGTTGTAATTGTCCTCAACATCCTCCTGGGTGACCTGGCGTATAACGGGGATAGGTTTATAGTTTTTTTCCTCGACATTGATTGCATCAAAATCATTGACGATTTGACAATGGAAAGCTTTCAAATGGCAGGGCTGTTGCGGAGTATCGGCAATCATTCCAACGAATTCACCACTACTGAGTGCTGCAATTTTTGAAGCCGGTACTGCGTATTCCAACTGTTTACTTTTGGAAACGGAAGTATCTGAAGCGTTGATGGATAAACTGGTCCTGTCCTGGTTGATCTTTCCGATTCGTTCGGAAAGTTGTTTAGCAGAATCACCTGAAACCTGTCCGGAAACAATAGTTCCGGCCATGTTGATGATCACCTCAGCACTATCCTTTCCATATTCTTTGCGTACCTGATTCAGCTCCTGTAACCCTATGTAAGTGCATATTTTATTTTGGCGACCGGTACTGACGACCATATTTAGTTCAAGGTTCAAGGTGGGCCATTCATCGAATACCAGCGCGCATTTGACTTTGTTTTTTTGATTGATGATCTTTAGAATGCGGTTGCCGTAAAGTGAGAGTACCGCTCCGTAGGTCATAATTTTTTGAGGATTATTACCCATACACAATACCACAGGATGCTCAGGATTGTTAATATCAAGACCAAAATCATTACCGCTCAAAACGTAATAAAGTTGAGGGCTGGTGAGTCTTGCCAATGCAATTTTCGCGCTCGCGATCTGACCTTCCAATTGTTCCATCACGTCCGCCTCGTAGGCTTTCAGGAAGGGTGACAAAAGGGCTGATATGGTGGATTCCAGCCGCATAATGGAGAACATCTCATCGTAAGCAACCTGAATAAATTCCAGCACATGCGGTAGCGTACAGTATTTTCCATCCTGGTATCTTCTTAGATACCAGATGATCGCAGTCACGAAGTTGATTGCACTTTCGGTGAAAAATTCGCCTTCTTTTTTTTTCCACTCTTTATTAAGACCCAGCAGAATCGTGCGAGCGGACTCGCTGGCATCAGTAATATCGGTCATGCCAATGGGGTCAAAAACGTTACCTCTATGGGTCCTGCTTAGGTCATCGAAGTTGATAAAATAGCAGTCGCTTTTTGCGCCGTATTTATGCTTGTTTTTAAGCCAATAGTTATAAGCGATGATGCTCAGATCGGGGAACTTGAAATCATATATCAGCGCGGAAAATGGCTCTGGCTTACTTAGACTTTGGGAAATCACGTGACGTAAAAAGTATGCTGTCTTACCCGAACCAGCACTGCCCTGACAAATACATGCTCTCTGTGGGGAGATTATGTTTAGAAAGCCCTGATGGACTTTCCCTTTATACTTGAATCGCGTAGGCAGGTTAACAGAAAATTCGTTTTCGATAAGCCGGGTTTCCTGCGGGAAAGTTTCATTCTCCTGATTGAAGATATCATCTGCAAGATTGGCTTTGATGATTCGTGAAAGCCAGGTGCCCCCGGTGAGCATAAGAATAAAACCGATGAAGATCATGCCCATGTAGGCTGCGGCGATCAGTTGGTTGTCCCAGGGAAGGAACAGTAAAAAATAAGCGCCAAAATAAATGGCCAGACCCCAGCCGATATGGACAAGAGCCTTTTTTAAGGTCATCGTTTCGCTCTTGCGTCCCTTAGCACCAACCAGGGAAATGGCAAGGAAACAAAGGGCAAAGAGTTTTGATTTATGAAAGAAAGTAAACAGGCCGGTGCGGGCAATATTGCCCATTAAACGGTCCGTAAATTGGGTTACTAATTGCCAATGTAAAAAGGCAGCATAAAAATAATAGTATACATGAAGTATTAACAGAACGATACTGATGAACCTTGTCATATCCAGTATCTTTCTCAAAGCTTGTTCGTTCTCGCCACTCGCCATCACAATTGTATTTAGGGTTATCAGATTTATTTTTTCTTTTTTTTCTTCTTTCTGCGAAGCTGATAAGGAAGAAACTCATAGACTTCCTCCGGAGAAATGAGAATTTCCAGTAATCCTTTTTCGCCATCTGAGTAATCAGAAGAGCTGGAGATTGGAAGGTCTTCTGCGGTTTGCAGTCCGGGATTTTTTGGTGGAATTGGGGCCTTATTATCTTCGATCACCTGGTTGTGAGCAGAGATGATTTTTAAGCCATCTGATAATAAAGAAAGTTGCCCGTTGTCTGCCGCGCAGCGCTGTTGTATTGCACCTGCACTATAGGCTGGCCCCAGGTCGCTGCCATTGAGCGCACACCTGGTTTTATTGTCCACATAGCTGATTCCATAGATCTGCCGGGCCTGATTTTTAAGCAGCACGATCTTGATGTTTTGTTTATTCAACTGAGCAGATAACGCTGACAGGGAAGGTGGTGGCTGGGTTTTTAGGGCAAGATCAACCGCATTTTTTATCCTGCTGAGGTGTTGCGGGGAGAAATCTTTCTTTGCCACAAAGTGCTTATGCAGGTCTTTTAAAGTCGCCTCAACATTCAATAAACTGGAGCGCAGGGGCTTACCAACAGGTGTCCCGGCTGGACCGATCAGGTGATAGATTAACCCCATTTTTTGGTACATCCTGGAACCTTTTTTGCCTCTGTCTGCACCAATATTGTAACCTTTCAACACTGCGTTCAGGGCAGAAAGTGAGCTGAACTTATAGGTTTTCAGGATGTAATTAAGCCGGTCTTCAATAGCCTTTTTGGTCTGAGATTTACTGTAAATGACTTTGCTTACGTTGACCGGTGCGAGTTCATATAGACCGGATTCATGTTTAGCTGCGGGAACCAGGCCATACTTTTTCTCCAGTTCTTTACGCGCCGGATCAGACTTCCTTTTTCCAATCATATAGGTATCCACCAACCCGCCGTTAGGGGCAATTCGGTGAGTGACTATATGCACATGCGGGTGGGAAGCATCGTAATGACGGTAGACCAGATAGGGTTGCTCTGCTAATCCTATGGCCTGCATATATTCGTTGGTAATCTGAGAAATCTTGGCATCAGAAATGACTTCTCCAGGGGCAAAGTTTAGGGAAATATGCAGCGAAGGCCGTAGTATAGGACGTTTTTGTGCAGTTTTTAAAAGTACCTGGAGGCGCTGTTCACGGTTCATTCGCTGGAGTTCCATAGGGTAATTTTCCGCCATCAAAAGCTTTGCAGAACCGGTTTCCAGCTTCTTGTCATTATAGAAAAAGCTCTTGCGGATATGTTTGCCGCTATTTATGATTGCAACCATACTGCGGCAGTTTTATGAATGAATTCACGGATAGCGCGGATGTCTTCCAGCATGTTTTTTTGTTCTGATTGGTAGGTGACCAGCCATTTACCAAACTGGGCAGGTTGCTTGAGGGTATGAAGCACATGTACGGCCTGATTGAAGTTATTTGCTACTCCGTTTAAATCCTTAATCAGCTTAGAGAACTCAATCATGAGCGCATCGGCAGTGTGGTTTCTATACCCGGCAATCATGGGCTTTCCTAACAGGATCTTTCTGGCGTAGGAGGATATTTTGCGGTCTGTGGTACGGGAAAACTCGGTGTGCAACTGTTTATACTCTACTTCTGAAAGGCGCAAATGCAGCCATTTGGATTTGGTTTCTGATTTTTTCATGTTCACTTTTCTTTTTCACGGATCAAATTTGTTCACTCTTAACCGCCCCCGACTTAGGAGGGGGCGGCAAAAAAATTCCGGTTGTGATACAACCGAACATCTTGCGGGTTCCAGCATCGCGTGGGACGCCATCCCCTGACCAGGCGGGGGATGGCCAAACTCAGGTACGCTCAGGGTTGATGTGCTGATAACGGGAAGATGATTTTTGCAGGCAAGAAAATCAGGGCGATAATTTTCTGTTCTTTTTTGGGGTCAGACCAAAGTTGCAATGCAGATGGTTAAAGTCATCATAGCCACGAAAAACATAACTTTTATCTTTGTAGAGTTTCTTATCTAAAGACCGCGCATAGGCTGTCACTTTTTTTCCTTGCCTGTTATTGTCGAGATAAAGGTCATTGACTTTATATTTTTCAAAGAGTGGCCTTGCCGATTCAAAAAAAACAAGACTGTTCAGTACAACCACATCTTCCCCCTGTCGGTCTTCCGGCGGCACCAGAGTCATGTAAGAGAGGAAGCTAAAAAATCCCTCAATGATGGCGACCTTTTGACCAGGATCTGGACCAAATTGAAAGTGGGTATAGTTCTTTGGAGAGCTGCTTCCCTTGAAGTATTTATTACGGAGTTCATAACCCCCATCTTTGTTTTGAAAGCCAATGGCAAAATTTTGTTTGCCGTAAAGCATAAAATGGACTTCCTTACAGTACTCATTTGCAATAGAAAATGGAATCCGTCTTTCCTTTAGATAAGACAGCAAGGCCGGATGTTGAAGTGGAATACTTTTAATGATGGTAATTTTGTTTTCGTCTTGTTGGTGAGCATCCGGCGATATGTTTTTAGATTTTGGCCTTACAGGCGTTTCAATGGGTAGATCTAAGGACTGTTCCAGCCGGTTTAAAAATTCAGCGGCTGAACATTTGAAATAGAGCATTCCAAAATCTATTACAGTTCCTCCGCAGACCTTTTTTCCAGGCTGTGGCGTTTCACCAAAGTCAGCCCATATATTCTTTTTGCGTTCAACTTTGAAAGATGGGGTTTTCTCCTCACGTAGCGGTGAGAGATAATAAAATTTGTCACCAACTTTTCTTTTAGGCTCGAAGCCCAGTTTTGCAAGGTAATCCACCAGGTCCAATTGATTTGCGCGTTGGTACCTTGCCTTTTCGTTACTGTTTTCCATTCTACACGTTTTCGGGTTCACAATACAGTTCAGTGATACAAACTTAGTATGTGTGATGCCGAAAACCTTGACCTGTTGGTTTTTTGATATAGGTTAACTGGGACGGGAAATCCGCGTGGCATAAAAAAAAGCTGCCCGAAAATATTGACAGGCAGCTTATATAAGAATTTAAGGGTTCTTAACCGATAAAAGTGAGATTTATCCTGCAACCGTAGGCATCAGATTTGTAAATAGAAAGCCTAGCGGTTCGATCAAATAATCTAAATGAATGTAGTTTTCTGCGGTAGTCTTTAATCTTTTTGTCACCATTGGTAATGGGGTCTAATTCAAAGGCAACACCATCATCTTCAAAATACTTCAAGGGGTTATCAAAGAAGTTTTGATCATCTGAATACAGGTTTACAAAGACATCCTGGGCAATTAAATTAATCGTCACTGACCTAAAAATAAAATTCCCTAGATTAAAATTCTTGATCGTATAATTATCTTCCCAATCCTTTTTATACTCATAACCTGAGAAATCGACCCTTGAAAAATTCAGATCTTTAACAACGGTGGCAATAATTTTGTTATCGTAAACCAACTGATTGAATAACGGCAAATCTTGCATTTTTAACAACCTCCAATTCCTTTTGTATATGGCTTAATAGAATAAGTGCCATAATTGTTTCTATAAGTTGCACGTCCACCCAATCTTTCCATTGCATCCTTTAAAAGATTAAGGTAACGATTTAAATATATTTCAACGCCTGGTCCGCTTGGAGGTGGCGAAGATTCTACCTGTGATTCAAATATATCTTCGGCCGCATCTTTTGCTTGAGCTGTCAGTCTTGCTGCATCCCCAGCGCTGATAAATGTTCCATCTGCGCGTGTTCTTGGGAATTCGAAATAGAGAATTTTGTCATAGTGCATTCGTACATACTCTATGTGAATTATATTTCCTATCTGATAGGTTGTGATATAGTCAATGCGTAAATCTGATACTCCACAGGATTGGTACGTTTCTATCGCAGCGGGTTCATATGCCCATGATGCGCAATTGGACGGGAAATCAGGATCACTGTTACCATCGACCTCAACTGTACCTGTTGTTTGGCTATCATCTGTGTAACCTGGGTCGCCAGCGCCTCCTCCCGGACCGGTAGGGCCACCATCACCAGGATCACCACCTATTGGAGGATACCCTCCGCCGGTATCAATTGGGGGTAAACCAGTACCCGGACCGGGATCTGGAGTAATGATCACAGGATCTAAGGGGATATCTAAGCTACACCCTTGTCCGTCTACCATGTCACCAGCAGGCGTGTTCGGGCATTTATCATCTTTATTAACTACCCCATCCTGATCATCATCTTTGTCAGGGTCACCTAAAGATGAACTTTGTAGATTAACTCCTGACAGATTTGAACTTAATCGTTTGCCGTTTTGAACGGCGAGCACACCATGTAGTTTTCCATAAGAGTTGAAGAAAATTAACCTGCCATCAAGATGAGCATAATCAATTTTTTTAACAGCTTTTAATGTACTATGATTTGGAATTGCCTGGACAACCTTACTCTGGATTTTACCATTGTCCTTCATGACGATCATTTGAATCACCTCGCCTGTTTGTTTTTTATAGTATAAGGTAATGTAAAGTGCATTATGATTATCTGAAAGACGGTAGCGATAGATCTTTTCCCAATTAGGTGTAAGGGGCTTATCAGGGAAATTATCAGACAGCCCCTGATTAAGCGCTTTGGAATATTCGGCCTTTGCTTCGGCTAGGGTCACCGCATCCTTAGCAATAGGATCTTGTGTGCTGACCATGTTTTTGCCATCTTTTTTACAGGAAGGCACTACTGCAAAAAAGCAAACGCTTATAAGCAGGATTTTTAAATAATTTTTCATAGGTTTTTGGAGATACGTTAATCGAGCATTATACTGCTGAATTAACAGTTAATTATAAAACATTATACCCCCTAATGAACCTAGAGGGTATAAAATAGTTTACTAGAAAATCGGGCAGCCGTTAGCGTCCACAAATGTCAAAGGAGGCGTATGCGGGCATTTGTCTAAACTATCTGGCACTCCATCTTCATCTTCATCTCCTGGAGCCACCATAGAAGTCAAATTTAAGACTTCTGCTGTTGAAGAATGGAACCAGGGATTGACTGAACTTCTTGAAACAGATTTGTTGGTTATTGAAATATTTTGCTCTGAGGTTTTGGAAGAAAAAGTAAATGAGCAGAGAAGAATGAAAGCGCATAAAGCGAGGGTGTAATTTAATTGAGTTTTCATAATTGAGGGTTAACGTTAAAAAATAAACTGAATTTGAACTTTACATTTGTAGTGTCATCATAGGCAATCTTATTTTTGGTGATATTTACTGCAATTTAAACAATATGGTTAGTAGTTCTGTATGTCAAGGCACTAAAAATTAATGAGGTCCAGTAACAAGTGCGTTACGGAGTAACCGGTGCGTATTAGGTTGAAGTCTTTGATTTGATTTGGTCAAAGAGTTTCTGGAAGTCAGGAGGATTTTTGAGAGCGGGTTCTTTTTCTGTTGCACTATTTTGCCTTTCAAATAGCACATATTCCCACTCTTCCCAATATGTACCTTGTTGAAGTATTTCAGTAATGAGCTGGATTTCTTCCGTAGAGGAAGTATTGGATAGGAAGTTTTGGAGGATTTGGAGGATTTTAGCATTCATTTTGAGCAGCGTTGAGAATCTCTAATATCGATATTATTGACTAGAATGGTAGAATTTTATTAAATATTTAAACGTTTGACTTGTAGATATATTACCATCCCGCATACTTTGTCTTTGGCATTAGCGATGACAGTAAATCCACCTAACTGGGAACCTAATGGATTTTTGATATAGGTAAATTTTAATTTTACAGGATACTTTTGCCTTACGTGAGGTTGAAAACAAAAATGTGAGGTATGATGACGATTAATGAAAAAAAACAGGTGTTCGACGCCATGTTAAGTACCAATGAATGGGCAGGCAATGTGAAGTTGCCGCCAATGGCGAACCGTAAAATAGTTTTGCTGTTTGCGCTGGTAGTGGAAAAAGAACTTAAATCCGGGTCGGAACTATTCGATTTGTTTCCCGAAGGTTTATCCAAGGAACTGGATGCTTTTATTAAAGAATGTTTGGAAAAGGCGGGTTTGGAAATGTTTTATGAAAAACTCAAAGCCTTTAAGTAACACTGAACTTAAAAGCTGGAAGGATGTAAAAAGGGCTACAATTTTTGTGTAGCCCTTTTTTAGGAATGAAATGCGCGTCATTTCTTTTTCAAAATTTCTTCCAATGGTATGGACAGTTTGGCAAAAGAGTGGATCTTTCTGCACCACTCCATATCTTCAGTCATACCATATTCATCTGAAATTAATCCCTCCCAGTTGGTGTAAGCAACATGGTACAAACGCCATAATTTTTCCATCAAGGTGACCTCAGAACAAACCATGTCGCGTTGCAAATAATCAAAGGTATTTACACTTAATCTTTTGAACCTCCGACGCCATGTTCCACCTTCATCGGGATCATAGTATACCACTAGAAGGGCATAAAGATTTTTAGGGGTGATCTTTCTGGTGTAAATTCGGATATAATATTTCTTTTGCATGAACCATATTTTTAAGTGAGAAAAGCTGGAACCCGTAGGGTTCAAAAAATGCGACGCTGCCTATAGGGCAGCACCGCTTCTGGCGACCGCCGTTGATCCCAGGAAGGGATCAACGGCGGTCGGTTTTTTTAAGATTTCATCCCATTGCAATTACTTGGGACTGATGTACCAATCGATGAGCAGAAAAAGCAGACCGAAAACGATCAATAGCCTATATAGCCATTGCCAGAAAAATTCAAATGTCCGCACAATTAAAAACTGCCAAAAGGGCAAGGGGTGATAAGGGGTCATACCGACAGCGCGGTTATACTGTTTTTTAGCGGAGCAGAAAAAAAGGAATACGCCCAGTGCTATAGAAGTAAGCGCGATGGTATGTACACTTGGAATATATGGATTCATGGTTTTAAGTTTTAAGGTTTTTTAAATTCGATAATTTTTGGTGCAGGTCAGCCCAATACCTTTGTCTTTGCTGATCGGTATCTATACAATGAGGGTCTTGATGCTGGTATTGTTTAAAGTCCCCTGCCTGTTCAATAGCCTTATCGAGGTCGGTGACCTCGATAAGGTTGTTGTTTAAATCTTTAACGTGCATAAATAGTCGTTTTAAGCCCAAAAAAGGAAGATTTTACCCCGGATAAGGGTTTGTGTTATCATCTTAATCGAGGCTGTTATGCGGCCTCTTTATGCTTATTTTGGGCATCCATTCTTTTGATGCGGGTTTCCAGATCTTTTAAGCGCGGCTTTAATTTTTTCATGCGCTGCTTTGCAATTTTGGCTTGCTTATTTTCAATCTGCTGTACATCAAGGCTAGATTCAACTGCCAATTGATAAAGGGCTATACCACTGATATTGGTCGGGATTTTACTTTCTCCTTGCCCGCATACGGCTAAACGGATCATTAAGGCATATTCGCTTTCGGTTAGGGAGGCCAGTTTTTGGTATACTTTTTCCGGGTCAGTGATCCGGGTCAGGTTTTCATCAACGAGCAAACTTTTGTCGATCCGGCTTTTGGCCTCATACTTTAACGACTGATAGACCAGTAAACGCGCGGCTGCAAGATCGGCGCTATTGGCGGGGTTGGAGATTTCAACGGTGCTGGTTGCATCGCAAAAATGCTGGTGTAGGTTGAGTTGTACTTTTTCACGGTCGATTTGTTTTGCCCTATTTTCGCGTGTATGGAGCCTTGAAACCTCACCCTGTAAAAGTTCTGTAGTTTGGGTACCTTGTTTAATGGCCTCCTGCACCTGTTTTGCGGTGGCCTTTTGGGGTGCTTGTTTGGTGTTGCTGTGCCGTTCGGTAAATAAAACAGCTATAGCCCCAAAGGAATGAAAATATAAACCTTTACTAAATTCACCGGACGCGGTGCGTTCGTTAAATGCGCTTAAATCTTCATTGTATTCCTGCATGGCAAGATCGTACCCGATTTGATCAAACGATTCCCCGTCGTCCTCATCGGTGTAGTCCTGCTGATCGGGCATAGTGGGCGGGGGCAATACCATTACCTCACAGGTCGAATATTGGGGTAGCCCTGCGGTTTGGTCTAGGGAATCGACAATGATCTGATTTTCTTCCGATAGGCTTCCGCTATAGATAATTGCCAGCGGTGCAAAGTTTTCAACGACCTGTAAAACTTCATTTTTTGTAGCTGTTAAACATTTGGAATGATAGCAGGCTTTATTTGTACAGATGGCATCTTCGGCCATTTCGGGAAATAAACTAATTAGGGTAGCCGAATTAAACGGACAGGTAGAGCATGCACCAGCTTGGGGGATCAATTGGCTGTCCTGAACATCAAACGGCGCATCACTCAAATCATATTTATACCTTCCAATAATGTACTTAAAACTATGGGTGGTAAAATTTTCCTCTTGCCAGTCAATGCAATGACGTTCAAAAATTTCCTCCTGTGAACTTGGTGCAAGTGCAGCTATTTCCATAGCTTCGGAAAGGGAAAGTTTTTCCGCAAAAAATAATTCCTGTAAGGGAAGGATTAAGGCGGAGAGTTTCAGCCTTGCATAAATAAATGTTTTGGATTTTGATAACCGTTCGGCAATCTGTGCAATGGTTTTTCCTTCGCGTTGCATTTTTCCTATGCGGTTGGCCTCGTCCATCGGGTGCGGGTTTTCCCGTTGGAGGTTTTCAGAAAGCCTCATTTCTTCGGCCTGTTCATCGGTTAACTCTTTAATAACGGCTGGTATGATTTCCAGTGTGGCGATACGGGCGGCACGGATGCGCCTTTCACCTACAACAAGCTCATAGCGTCCGGTTGGCATTGGCCGAACGGTCACCGGTGAAATCATACCGTGCAAGGTCATATCTGTTGCCAGTTCATTTAAGGCTACCGGACAAAAGTAAATACGGTAATTGTCCGGCGATAAGTCCACCAGATCAAGGGAGATATTTTTTTGCACGGTCTGTTGCTCTGAAAGCGGAGTGTTGTTTTTATTTGCAGATATTTTTTTTATAATCGTAGTCATAATATTAGTATTAAGGTGAAAATTTTTAAATATGGATTCGGTTTATGCTCTTTTGCTGTACCGCTCAAAAGGAACAATGTCCAGTTCTTCCGGGTGGTCAAACAGGTAATCAAATACATTTTTTAACTGCTGCTGATCTAATTTTTTAACATATTCTTTCCTTTGGTAAATGGGGGTCAATACAATTTCCCTATCACTGTTAAAGGCCATAGCAACCGGTGTTCCGCTTATACCGTTATCTATCCATAGGCTTATCCACAGATCGTCATCGTACTGGTGGGCAATGATTAACAAATCATGACCTGTTAACCCGTCTGCTTCGTGGTTTTGTAATATCTTTTCGTTTCTAAACCATATCCGTGCGAGACGATTGAATTTGTGCCCGGTTTTTTCGGCCACTTCTTTGGCAAAAAGTACGGGGGACATTGGCCCGGTGATACTTTGATCAGCACCAAAAGAAAGCAAGGATTGAACTGAAAATTTTAAAGTATTCATGGTGAATATTTTATGCAGCCCCACTAGGGGGCTGCGGTAAATAGATTTAATTGAACTGGAAAATATCCGCGCCGTCTTTTACGTAACCTGTGCAGAGGTCGAAGGCTTTTTGAGTGCGCTGCTGCGCCAATCCCCCGTAAACGATAGATTTTACTTTGGATTCGTTGGTTTTAAAACCACAGACGTTCTGATAGTAGCCGGTAACGGCATTGTACGCCCCGAACACTGTCCCTTTGGTGGTTTCCATCTGTTGGGTTTCGCTGCTCATGGCATATTCATATACCTTGTCTACGGTGTTGCGGTATCGGGTTGAAGTTTCTTTATACAATCCTTTTTCCAGCATCGACATGGTTTCGTTATCCGGTGCCATTGCCATTTGAACCAGCTTCAAAACATGTTCATCAGTGATTTTAATTTTTGACCAGCCGGTAAACAGTTCCTGCAAATCATTGGTTCGTGAATCTACGAGGTTCATTACTTTGGCGAGTTGTTTTAAACGCAGGTGTACATCGGCAGTATGATTAAAGGAAACGGACATTTCACAATTTGCCATCGCTGCGTTTAAGGTATTTTGACAAACAATGCGGGTGGGCGTGAAAGCTGCCCGGATGCCGGATTGTCCGTTGTGCGAGGTGGTGAGGAACAAATATTTTTCTATCACATCATTACTATGTCCAACCCTGATGTAATCGGCTAATTTGGCGGTGATAAATATCCGTTCGCCGTCTCCCAATGCGCCGGCGGTTTCGTATTTAATCCCCTCGCCACTGCCTACGATGGAATCGAAAAAGGCGAAGGCTTCGGCATTCTGTACAATATGATAATCTTTAGTTAGGTTTTCTCCTAAAACCTGCTCGGTGTCGGTACGAAAAGTGAAAAAGCTGTTGTTTGCTTTTTTCGTTCTTCCGCTAGGAAATTCCTGTTTGTGGCGGTCTTTGGCTACCGTAAAATCTAAACCCGCCAGCCTTATGGCTTCGGCGCTGGTTGGGTAATCCTTTACGATTGCGCCAAGGCCATGCCATGCCTTTTCTTTAACAGAAAAAAAGCTATGCCGACCTAATGAATCATTATAATTTAAATTATGTGCCATGATAGATAAGATTAAAGGGTGAAAAAATTTAGGGGTTAATTAGCCCCCCGGTTGGGGGGGGCTGGATGGTTTAGGCTGCTACCGGGAACGGCCACACGATTTCTCCTTCGAGTTCTACGATTTTGGCTTCGTACATGCTTTTTAAAAGGGCAACAACGGCATGTACCAGACGGGGATTTTTAACACCGTAGCGGTGGCCTTTATCATCTGATACAGAGATGGAGCAACCGGTGAAATATTCGGTTTCGGTGTTTTCGGGTTCTTCTTTGAGTTCGATCTCGAACTCCTTTAGTTTCAAAAAGTCCTCTTTCACCCTGTCCAGCTTCACGTTTTTACGGTGGAGCGCCTCTATGGCATCCTTACGCTGTTCATAGGTTAAGGGGATAATCTTAGCCTCGTTTTTTACGGTTGGCTGTGGGTTTTGGGTTTGTTCGCTTGTGGTGTCTTGGTCGTTTGCACCGGTAACAACGGTTAAAGTTGGTTTTGCATTTTCTTCGCCGTTTTGGTTTGCTGGTGTTGCTTTTTGCTCTAACTTTTTCATAATTTTTTAATTTTATTTGTTAATGATTTTTTGTTTGTCTTTTTTTTTTGCCCCGCCTCTTATTTTTTGGACCTGGGAAAGACAAATAAGGTGCAACGGGAAGCAGGCAAACAAAAACAATGGGCAAGTCCCGAAGGGTGGCTGCCCCCTGGCAGCCATTCCCATTGTTTTTTTTGATCGCTTACCGTACCTTCATTTGTCCTTTATCCACGGCTCAAAAAATAAGTGGTGGGGTAAAAACCCTCGCCAGCTTGCTGGCGGATATGGGTTGGTCATGCTGCAAATCGGAGGGGCTTTAATCTGTTAAAGCAGCATCTGGCTAATGGGGAAACAGCACTTGTTTATGCCCATATTTTCATGGGAATATTCGGGCTTAAGGTTTGATAGGTTAGTATATCACTGGTATTGGAGGAAACAATTTGTTTTTTACCGTGTTAGCATCTAAGAACACCCCTAATTCACCTAAATGCGCTGAACCATGAGCAAAGCAAAAGCACAGACCCTGGCCGCTAAGGACTTAAACGCAGAGATCACTAAAGAAAAAGAAATGGCCGCAGGCGGCAAGCCTAAAGGGCGGCAAGAAAGTTCCAACAAGGGCATTACGGCCAGGCAAATTAACCAATGGCTAAAGCAGGCACCGGAGAAACCTTTCTATAGCAAATTAAAGCCTATGCTGGCTACCCTTGTCGATGAACCTTTCGATAGTGAGGGCTGGTTGTATGAGATCAAGTGGGATGGCTATCGTGCGGTGAGTTTTATACATCAGGGCGAAGTATCGATTAAGTCTCGCAATGACAAGTCTTTCTCAGAAAAATATTACCCTGTGTTTGATGCTTTGAAGGCGTGGAAAGTTAGTGCTGTGATTGATGGGGAGATTGTGGTGGTGAATGAGGACGGTACGGCGAATTTCGGGGCTTTGCAAAACTGGCGCAGTGAAGCCGACGGACGGCTGCTGTATTATGTGTTCGACCTGCTTTGGTATAAGGGAAGGGAGTTGAGTGAACTTCCTTTGACTGAAAGGCGCGAGATACTGAAGTCGATTTTACCTGTTGGTGGGGTCTTGCGCTACAGTATGGATTTTAATACAGGCGGGACGGCGTTTTTAGCTGAGGCTAAGCGACTGGGCTTGGAAGGGATCATGGCCAAACGTGCTGATAGTACCTATGTCCCCGGTGACCGTTCCCGGAGTTGGTTAAAGATCAAGGCGAACAAAAGGCAGGAAGTGGTGATTGGCGGGTATACGCGCAATGTAGATACTAGTAAGCCTTTCAGCTCGCTGTTGGTGGGTGTTTATGAAAAGGGGAAGTTGAAGTATACCGGAAAGATCGGCACAGGTTTTAACGACGAGCAGCAAAAAGAGATGATGGCGCAGTTTGCTCCCCTGGTGACCTCAAAGCCTCCGTTCACCGAAGAGCCTGATGTGAATAAGCCTTCTCGCTTTCGGCCTAACCCGCCAAAGGCCACGGCCACCTGGCTCAAGCCGAAACTGGTATGTGAAGTAAGCTTTGCGGAAATGACCAGCGATGGAGTGATGAGGCACCCTTCCTTCCAGGGGATGCGTGAGGATAAGTCTGCCGGTAAGGTGGTGCTGGAGAAGGAAGCGGATACCGTTGAGGTGGTTCGCGGGACAAAAAAGAAAAACAATGGCCTGACGCAGTTTGAGGGTAAGAATACCGGCAAAACCCTGCTGAACCCCAACGAGGAAACACAGGTGAAAAAGGTCAACGGGCAGGAACTGAAGTTTACCAATTTGAGCAAGGTTTTCTGGCCTAAAGAAAAATACACGAAAAGGGATCTGATCAATTACTACCATCAAATGGCGCCATTTATTCTCCCTTATCTGAAGGAAAGACCCCAAAGTATGAACCGTTACCCAAACGGGATTGAGGGTAAGAGCTTCTATTTCAAAAACATTTCGGACCAGGTGCAAGGCTGGATGGATACCTATTTGTACCATAGTGATGCGGATCATTCTGATAAACATTATCTGGTGGGTAAAGATGAAGCAACGCTATTATATATGGCTGGGCTGGGTTGCATTGAAATGAACCCTTGGAATTCTACGGTTAAAAAACCGAACCATCCAACCTACTGCATCATTGATCTTGATCCGGATAAAAATACATTTGAGCAGGTGATCCAGGCGGCACAGGTAACTAAAGGCATATTAGACGATATGGGCGTCAAGAGTTACCCTAAAACCAGCGGTTCCACCGGAATGCACATTTACATCCCTCTGGGCAATAAATATACCTATGAGCAAAGCAAGGAATTTGCGCGCATCATTGTGACTTTGGTCCACCGGCAGATACCTAAATATACAAGCCTGGAGAGAACGATCAGTGACCGTAAAGGAAAGATGTATCTTGATTTTCTGCAAAACCGGCCACATGCCACCATCGCTTCTGCTTATTCATTGCGCCCAAAGCCTGGTGCCACAGTGTCCATGCCATTAGACTGGTCGGAGGTGAAAAAGGGACTAAAGATGACGGATTTTACGATTAAAAACGCGGTAGCGAGGGTACAGGAAATGGGCGATATTTTTAAACCAGTTTTAGGGAAGGGGATTGATTTGAAGCAAATCATTTCCAGCTATAGTAGATCGAAATAGGTAAAGCCATTATTCACATAAACTTAAATATCATGTCAGACAACAAAACTAAAAAGGATGCCCGTGATCGCAATCAGGTGGCCGCAAACGAAAAGTATGAAGTGGATTACATTGCAAAAGAGCTTAACGTTTCACCAGAGCAGGTGATAAAAGCCATTCAAAAAGTTGGCAATGACCGGCACAAAATTATTATGGAATTGAAAGGGAAATAGCAATCAATCGTACAAGCAATACAGTGATGTTGCTTTTTGTTGGTCCCTAAAAGGTATAGTTCTGGTTATTGTCACAAAAAATGTACAACTTTCTGTGAGTTCGCTTTACCTTTAAGCAAGTATGATATTTCCTTTTGAAGAATTTGCTGATTAAAAAATTTGGGGTTAACAAGCAACAATGGATGAAAAGACCGGCCTTTGATTCTTCTCAGGCTGGCTTTTTATTCTCATTTGCAACTCATTGATCTTTTAGTTATAAATTCTTAGCTTTGATGTAAATCAACTTAAATTGCTATGGAAAACCTAAACCCACAAGAGAATCCAGCTCAAAAGGAAAAAACGGTTACCAAGGAACTGGTTGAGAAAAGCAGAGAACTAAGGGAAAAAAGTAATTTGATCAAACAAAAACTGGAAGAATTAAAAGCCCAGGCAGATGCCTTTCTGCATCATAATGAGGATGAACAGGAAGTTCAATAGTTCATTATTTATACTTGTAACTTCAAAGTTAAAGATAAAGCCAAAATTTACTTTGTTCAGCTTCTCTACTTCATAGAGCAAGCATAAGTAATAAAATACAGGTTGCTCCACTTCATGTTTGTATACCATATAATAATTCCGTGGGTCAGGTTTTCCTGGTTGACGGTTTTGCAGCCGTTTTTTTAACGGCTGGTTTGCTGGTTTTAGAGTGTTTTTTCATGTCCTTTAAGGCCAGGGTCACGACCTGTTCAGGAGTGAGGTCAAATAAGTTGCCGATGATGATAAAGTCTTCTAATTTAAGATTTCCAGGATTGTAAATCTTATCGTGCATGGTGGCATATCGGCTGCCGGTATCGTTAATGAATTGAGTGATCGGGATCAGCTTGCGCATGAATATTTCCTGAAGGGAGGTAACGTTCCCTATTTCTACCAGTGGCCTTATAAAGTCGTATCTGCTTGTGCTATTGGGCATTCTTAGTTATTCGTTCTGCAAAATAGGTCTGATCGCCCTGAGATGCTACAATTTATCGTTGATGTTTAATTATAATCGGAAATTGGTTATAAAATATCGGAAATGTCCTTGAATTATCGGTGATGTATAGTATTTATGGTTATTTTCGTATATTGTAGTATCGAAAAAGCGCTTTAGGGAAGGTACTGGAAGCATGTACCCAGGTATAGAAGGAAGTTTTAATAATTTGATCTGTATTTAAGTAAACCCACAATCTATGCGTAATATTTCTGCCACCCTAAATCTGGATGGTGTGCCGACTAAGGTTGTCGTTCGAAAAAAGCCACGGGAAAGACGATTTGAGGTGGTTGTCAACGGGCAGTTAAGCCAGTACGGTATTTCCGATGAAGATGAGGAGCTGATTTTCCTGGAGGGTAGCGCGCTGCTTCCCACGGTTTTCCTGCATATTCAGCGGATCATAGCCCAGTATTTTCCAAAAACCCGTGCCATTGATAAATTGAACCATGACAGCTACTCTAATTATGATGATTACTGAACCGTTCCCAAAACTTAAGGAAGGTTTTACCGGAGGTGGGATGTATTGATCTTAACATCCGCACTTCCTATACCGGATGATCAGTGCGGGCCTTATAAAAGAATGGTGTATCTTTAGGTTGATCCACAAATTTCAGCTTGGGGAGAAAATGCCTATACTATTCTAAGATCCCCTGATCTTTCATATTAAAAATTGAGGATGGAGCAAACAGAATTTGATCAGGTTTTCCGTACCTATTTCGGGGCTTTGTGCCGCTATGCCCAAACCATAGTGGGCAACGATACCGTTGCCGAAGATGTTGTGGAAGAAATGTTCGTTAAGATTTGGCAACATCGGAAGATCCCTATCAATAATATCCGGTCATATTTATACACCTCGACACGTAATGCTTGTCTGGATCATCTTCGTTCGGCGGTAAACCGGATCATGATCACTGGGGAGCCGGATGAAGATACCTTACAGAGCGAACATCCTGAAATCGAAATGCTCAAAACCGAAGTGTATCGGCAACTGCTGGAGGCCATTGCCCAGTTGCCAGAGCGTTGCGGAAAGATCATTACCCTCTCTTACCTGGAAGGTCTGCCTTCAAAAGATATTGGCGCCCAAATGAACATTAGTATCGGTACGGTGGACAGCCAAAAGTTCCGCGGACTTCAGCGCTTGCGTAAGCTGCTATCCAATGGGGCACTCCAATTATTGATGTCCCTCATGGCGGGTTAATCTACCCGAAAAAAATATTTTTGAGTTCCTGTAAAGATTTTGCCCCCTTTTTACGTCTTAATAGTAAACAGCCAGTCTAATATGTCTGATCAATTCGATTTTGGTGCCCTTGCAGACGCTTTGGTACGGGATTTAGAAGGTGTTGCCAGTGGGCAGGACCATCTGATGATTGAAAAATGGCTTCATTTAGACCCTAACAATAAAAAATTGTACCTGGAGCTAAAGGCGAAAAAGGATGCTACTGCAATCTTTCAGAGCATTGCTGGCTTTCAGACTGAAGCTGCCCTGAGCCGTGTTCATCAAAAAACAGCGTTGATCAGAAGAAACAAAGTGAGGCGCATTATTGCCTATAGTACAGCCGTAGCGGCGGCTACCGTGCTGATCATGGGGTTAACGGGAGTAATCAGGTTATCGCGGAAATCTACAACACAGCAGAAAATGATCGCATCCACAGCAGAAATAGGGCCGGCAGTGCGCAGGGCACAATTGATACTTCCCGGTGGCGCTATTCTGCCTTTGGTGCCTTCGCGGGATAGTGCTTTTAACCGCGGGGGGGCGAACGTTAAAGTTTCCGGCGATGCTATGAGTTACCTGGGGCAAACAGACCTGGAAAAGGTGATTCAAAAAGTGTTCACGCCTAATGGAACGACGTTTAAAATGGCGTTGAGCGATGGCACGCAGGTTTGGTTAAATGCAGGTTCCTGGGTAAAGTTCCCGGCGAAGTTTTCGAAGTCACAGCGGCTTGTTGAGGTGAGTGGAGAGGTCTATTTTGA
This sequence comes from Chitinophaga sp. H8, assembly GCF_040567655.1. Classification (NCBI taxonomy): domain Bacteria; kingdom Pseudomonadati; phylum Bacteroidota; class Chitinophagia; order Chitinophagales; family Chitinophagaceae; genus Chitinophaga; species Chitinophaga defluvii. The sequence goes on from NZ_JBEXAC010000002.1 coordinate 2,775,918, forward strand.
GGTAGCCTCTGAGCCGGGCAGGCCGTTTGTGGTAACAGCCGGGGGGACGCAGGTTCAGGTGCTGGGCACGGCATTTAACCTTCGGGCTTACGCTCCGCAGTCACTGGTGACCACAACACTTCTTCGGGGGGCGGTGCAGGTCGGTCCTTTGGCAGGTAAGCAATTTATCCGCCTTTCCGCCGGGGAGCAGGCTGTTAGTTCAGGGGAACAAGTACCGCAAAAGCTTACCCTTGATGCAGGTGAATTAAGGCAGGTAAGCGGATGGAGATCACAGCGCTTTATATTTAAAGGGACTAAAGTCAGGGAAGTTTTAGAAGAGATCGCGCGGTGGTATGATGTAGAGGTAGTCTATGAGCAGGGTTTCAATGGTGAGGAACGCTACCACGGGGAAATCAGCCGGGAGGTGTCCTTAAATAAGTTGTGTTCCATGTTAGAAACTACCGGGGCGGCACATTTGCAGATTCAGGGCCGTAAACTGCTGGCAGGGCCGGTATCTACTCAGAGATAAATACAACAGCACAGCCAATTTCAAGTCTTGCGGTAAATCCGCAAATCAGAAACATTACGTATGCACAAAAAAATCACGAAAAGTTCGGGACAGGGGCTGCTATGCCTATTTTTAAGCAAAACCATCATCGTATTAGCGTTATTGGTTTTATCATTCCATAGGGGCCAGGGACAATCCCCTACAGTGTTCACCATCCATGTCCAGGCTGTCCGACTGGAAAAGGTGTTTGAATTGATCGAGCAGCAGAGCAGTTACCGGGTGATGTACCTGGAAAAGCACCTCAATAATTTGGGACTGGTCACCCTAAAGTTAAAGGATGCGACATTGGTGCAGGTTTTGGACAAGGCATTGAAAGACCAGCCAATTACCTATACTATTGAAGAGCAGTCTATATTAATCCGGCCTTTTACGCCATCTATAAAAACCTCCGGTGAAGAAAATCCCGGCAAGGATACCTCCGTGGTATCTGGCCGGGTGACTTCAACGGAAGGGATGCCGCTGGTGGGGGCAACGTTAAAGGTCGAAGGCACTTTAATTGGGGCTACTACGGATGAAAAGGGACAATTTAAAATTATAAGCGGCAGTGTTCTTAATGGTTATTTATTGGTATCCTATGTGGGTTTTCACCCGCTAAGGATTAAGCTGCCGCTTTCTGGCAAGAAAGAGATAGACCTTGTACTCCGTGCGGGTGAAACTGCCTTGCGTTCTGTGGATGTCGTATCTAACGGATACCAGAAAATACCTGTGGAAAGGTCTACAGGCAGTTTTGTTGTGGTGGGGGAAAAATTGTTTAACAGGAATACGGGCAGCACCGTAGTGGAACATCTTGACGGGATCGTAAACGCGCTTCAGATGGATCAAAGGAATGGGGCCACTACCCTTCGGGTTAGGGGGCTAAGTACTTTGAATAGTGGGCTTACCTCACCACTGGTGATATTAGATCACTTTCCCTATTCAGGGGATATTGCGGATATTAATCCAAATGACATACAGGATGTCAGCGTGTTACGCGATGCGGCTGCAACCAGCATTTGGGGGGCAAGGGCAGGAAATGGCGTGATTGTGATCTCGACAAAAAAAGGGAGGTACAATCAGCCCCTTAAAACCTCTTTCAACAGCAATCTGAGCTTGCAGCAAAAACCAGATTTATTTTACTATCCGCAGATGGCTTCCACGGATTTCATTAACGTGGAACAGTACCTGTTCGGGCAGGGCTTTTACGAAAATGACCTCAGCAACGGTACCGACCGTCCGCTGGTATCCCCGGTCATTGAAATTTTGCAACAACAGGCCGAAGGTAAGCTGGATGCGGCGCAGGCCAAAGCCCAAATTGACAAATTGCGCGGCTATGATTCCAGGCAGGATTTTAAAAAATATATTTATCAAAATGCCTTTAAACAGCAGTATGCCATTAACCTTAATGGTGGTGGGGAAAGGTTAAATTATTTATTCTCGGCAGGATATGACCGCAACACTTCTAATCTGGTGGGCAACAATACCCAACGCTATACCCTTCGGTCAATAAATACGTACATGCCGGTAAAAAACCTGGAGTTTGAGGCCGGGGTTACCTATACGCAGAATGCTTCGGACCAAAACAACATCTTTAATTATCCATTCAGCAGTGTTGGTGGCGGAAAATCAGGTTTACCACCCTACGTGCGCCTGGCGGATGATCAGGGGCGTGCGCTGGCGGTTCCCAAAAACTATAGAAGTGCTTTTACCGATACAGCCGGAGGGGGCAAGTTATTAAGCTGGAATTATGTTCCCCTTCAGGAAATCAGAGAAGCTGATAACCATATTAGTTCGCAGGACCTGCTCCTAAATTTGGGAGCCAAATATCAATACAGACCTTTTTTATCGCTGGAAATAAAATACCAGTACGAGCATCAAGGCATCAACAACAGGAACTATAATAACCCTCAAACCTATTTCTCGCGTAACCTGATCAACAGGTATACGCAGATGGATGGCTCAGATTTAAGTTACATGGTTCCAAACGGTGGGATTTTGATTTTGAGTGACGGGGAAATGAACAGTCAGAAATTACGGGGGCAGATGAATTTCAATCAAACCTGGAAGGGCGTGCATACCATTGCTGCCCTTGCTGGTGCAGAACTCAATGAAGTCCATACAACAGGGCATACGGGTGCCACTTATGGATATAGCGGGGATAACCTGACCTTCAGCAATGTTGACCTGGTACATCCCTATCCCATATGGGCAGGGCTTGACGGCGACCAGCAGATCCCGACATTCAACAGCTTTAGCGATGTGTTGAACCGTTTTGTATCGGTCTACGGCAACATCTCCTATAGCTATGCTGACCGGTATACATTAACTGCAAGTGTGCGGAAGGATGCGTCGAATTTGTTTGGGGTGAAGACCAACCAAAAGGGTGTCCCTTTATGGTCAGCGGGGGCGGCATGGAACGTGAGCAAGGAAGAATTTTATCATGTTGAAGCATTGCCGGTATTGCGTTTAAGGGGAACCTATGGTTTTCAGGGCAATGTGAATAATAACGCTACTGCCTATACCACTATACAATATTTTTCAGGCATAGACTTTACACATTTGAATTACGCGCCGATCAATACGCCTCCCAACCCTTCGTTGCGATGGGAAAAAGTAAGTCAGTTGAATTTGGGCCTTGACTTTTCCGGCAAAGGGGGAATAGTCTCTGGAAGCGTGGAGTATTACCGTAAAAAGAGCAAAGATATTCTCAGTTATATTCCCATTGATCCTACGACGGGCTTTGGACTTACCTTATTAAATACAGCAAGGTTAAAGGCCGCGGGCGTGGATGTGCAGCTGACGAGCAAAAATCTCCAATTTTCAAAACTCAAATGGGAAACCAGTTATTTGTTCAGTTATGTTCAAAATACCGTCACAGAGTATTACAACCAGCTACCCAATGCGAGTGAATATGTTGGGGATGGACTGAGGTTAAATCCGGTACCCGGCAAGGCACCCTATGCGATCTATAGTTACCGGTGGGCGGGGCTTGATCCTAAAACAGGTGATCCGCAAGGTTACCTCAATGGTGAGGTGAGTAAAGATTACAGTTCAATTTTAAATGATTCCATTGCACATGCAAAATACCACGGGTCAGCCGTTCCGCTTTATTTTGGAGCTTTACGCAACACCTTTAGCTTTCAAAACTGGTCGCTTTCGGTGAACATCAAATATGAGTTTGATTTTTATTTCCGTAAAAGTACGATCAGTTACAGCCGCTTGTTTAACCAATGGGTCGGACATAGTGATTACAGTGCCCGCTGGCAGAACCCCGGTGATGAGAAGCATACAAGTGTCCCTTCGATGAATTACCCGGCGGATGCCAACCGGGACGCATTTTATGCAGGCTCAGAGGCTACGGTATACAAAGGGGATAACATCAGGCTTCAGGACATCCGCTTGGCTTACGACTGGAACATTAAAAGAGAAAGAGGGGCTTTCACGCGGTTGAACATCTATGCTTATGTAAGTAACCTGGGGATACTGTGGAAGGCCAACAAAGCGGGAATAGACCCGGATTATGCCACCTCCGTGTATCCACCTGCAAAGTCCTTTACCATCGGGCTGAGCGGAACTTTTTAAGCCAATAAAAACACATTTATGCAAACAACGAAATGTAACTATATAACGCTTTATTTCTTAGTCCTGCTTCCTTTATTACTGGGTTTGTCTGCCTGTAAGAAATACCTGGAAGCACCGTCTGATAAGTCGCTGGTTGTGCCTACCACATTGGATGATATGCAGGCGATGCTGGATTATAACAGTATTCTCAATACAATTGAACCTGTGATGTCTGAGGTGGCCTCTGATAATTATTATTTAAAGGCGGCCAATTATAGCAATTTAAACATCAACGTGAGGAACAACTATGCCTGGGCGCCAAAAGCGGAATATTTATATGATTGGACTGGGGCCTACACGGTTGTACTTTATGGAAATGTAATCCTGGATAATATTGACCGTATACAGAAAGACGCGGCAAATACGACCCGTTGGAACACGATCAAGGGGAGTGCTTTATTCTTCAGGGCACATGCTTTTTACAATGTTGCCGGGCAATTTTGCAAAGCTTACACCCCTACAACTGCCGCTGAGGACTTAGGTATTGTACTCCGGTTAAGCTCAGATGTAAATGCGCCATCGGTGCGCTCGTCGATGGCGGAGAGTTATGCACGGATCATCGAAGATTTAAAACAAGCGGCCAGTTTGTTACCACTTACCACGGCTTATCTGACCAGACCGGATAAAGCTGCGGCATATGGCGATTTGGCCAGAACATATCTGGTCATGGGGGATTATCAGAGTGCCTTGTTGTATGCAGATTCCTGCTTAATGCTGCATCCTGCGGTTTTAGATTTCAACGACTTAAATCCTGCGCTGGCAGGGCCTGTTCCCTCTTTTAATGCGGAGGTGATCTTTCATACCACCACAGGAGGGGTTACCGCCCTGGCACAAAATGCGGCAAGGGTTGATTCAGTGCTTTATGATTCCTATGAGGAAAATGATCTCAGGAAAAGCATCTTCTTTAAGACCAACAGTGATGGAACACACGCCTTTAAGGGGACTTTTGACGGAACTTTTACGCCAGGAAAAAGCGCTTGTTTTACCGGCCTAACTTCCGGGGAAATGCTGCTTGTTAAATCGGAATGCCTGGCCAGGCTCGGTCAGGGTGATCAGGCACTAAGTACCCTTAAAACCCTAATGGATCTAAGGTTCAAGCGGGGAACCTATACCACTCCTGTGGTTAGCAGCGCAGATGATGCTTTACTGCTGATACTAAATGAGCGCCGTAAGGAACTGATATTCCGTAGCCGAAGATGGCAGGATTTAAAAAGGTTAAATAAAGAAGCGCGGTTTGCCACCACGTTGACCAGGGTAATCGGTGACCAGGTGTATACCCTGGCACCAAATGATTCACGGTATGCAATGCTGATCCCATCCTCAGTGATAGGGTTATCTCAAATACCACAAAATAGTAGACCATGAAGAAATTGAAAAGCCTGTTTAGCATGGTTTTAGTTTTCTGCTGTTGGTTCAGCGGATTCGCGCAGGGGCTAAAAGTCGGGGACAAAATGCCGGAAGTGACGATCAATAATGTATATAATTATATCAAACCAGAAATTCAATGGAGCGATTTTAAAGGAAAGGTGGTTATTTTAGACTTTTGGTCCAGGGGCTGTAAAGCCTGTGTTGAAGCTTTTCCAAAGGTCGAGGCGCTACAAAGGAAATTTGGTGATAAAATTCAAATTCTGGTGGTGAGTTCAGATGATAAAGCCACGCTGGACAAATACTTATCCAGTTTCACTAAAACAAAGGTGAGTATGCCCAATGTACCTTCGGTCACCTCGGATACCCTGCTGGGGCAGTTGTTTCCGCATATATTCGTTCCACACCACGTATGGATCGATAAAGACGGGGTTGTACAGGCGATCACTGACGGCTATAATACTAACGAAGAAAGTATCTCAAAACTGCTCAATGGCCTTACTGTGAGTTCCGAAAACAAGAAAGATATTCCTTTAGATTACTTCCAGACCCATACGCTTTGGGACATTGTTAAATTAGACAGTGCAGCGGCGGTCACGTATAGTTTTCTTTTCACCAGGTTTCTAAAAAGTAATACCACGAAAGGAACTGATCTGGAGGTTTTCGATTCTAGCCGTGGTCAAATCAGGACGGACTATATCAATGGTAATGTATTGAATCTTTATTTAAAGGCATTCAATGGTTATCGAAACGGACGAGAAATGCTTGCCATTAATCGGGTGATTTGGGAAATTAAGGACAGTAGTTGTATTGCTGCGCCTTCTGATCACCAACTGGCAGATCAGTGGAAAGCCAAATACCAATTCAATTATGAGCAGATTGTTCCGTTTTCAGAAGAGGCAAACCGCTTTGAGTTGATGAAGCGCAATTTAAACAGTTACTTTGGTAAAGTGTTGGGCATTGGCGGGCAGATAGAACAGCGAAGTGTACAATGTTTGGTTTTGAAAACAAAGGGGAAATTTAAGCAAAGCCCGCATTCTGATCCTACTGCAGAAGGTCATTATAGAAATGTTCCTTTTCCACTTGTATTAATGGGCATTAAGTCAGAGTTCAACAAAGATGCCCGCCCATTTATAGACGAAACAGGGATCACAGGTAATGTAGATATGGATGTATTTGAAGATTATAGCAGGATAAAAAACCAGCCTTCGGCAGAGAAACTGAAAGTATACAATCAGCATCTGGCCAGATATAATTTGAGAATAATTCAAGAGACAAGAAGGTTGGATATGCTGGTAATGAAAGAGGTTTCCATGCAGGAGCAATAAAACTTTTATGGTTGAGTTGAAACAATGGTTTATACAAACCCCTTATCGCTTGATAAGGGGTTTTTCATTTAACGTATTGCGGATCAGGTTTAAGGGTTTACTGCTAAAGCTCTTGGCTGATCTGCTCCGCCACTATTTACGGTAACGATTTGTGCCTGCAATGGGGCATCAGCAGCAAAGGCAGTGGCATCCGGATGGTTTGCTGCGCCGGTAGTGGCATTGATGGCACACAAAGCCCCAGTGCCTGGGCAGCTTGGCGTTCCACTGAACAGGTCATAACTGGCTACATTGTTTACCGGTCCACCATTATAGGTATACCAGGAGGTGGCAAAGCGTTTTCCGGCGTTTGGATTAGATTTTTTGCTGGCGTAGGCCCCTGCTACAGCGATCATGATCACCATAACGGTGATGAAACTTCTCAAAGTTTTCATAGTCTTAAAGTTTAAGTTAAAAAATAAATTAATCTCTGAGGGCTGTTGTCTTTTACAGGTTGCATCCCTCTACCACCTTCGCGGCGGTACCCTGTTAATACGCGCATATTAATATTTTAGGCTGCTTTAAGCCGTACTATGATGAACGCTGGTTTGATGACCTGTTTCCTTTGCTGAAGAGGATTTAAAGAAACAGGCGCCCAGTATCGCCATAAGCAGAAAGACAACATTAATGGCCAAATGCTGCGGCCAGGTAAATTTTTCATGGATAGCTGAGCAGCTACATGGCAGGCGGCCATAAAAGTGGAAAGTGACCAGCGCAACATAAATGGTAAAGACCAGCATTAACCCGGCTGATAGGATCAGGCCCAGGCGTCTGGTGCCGTGCAAAAGCAAAAAACCACAGATGAGCAGTTCAACCAGCGGTATTCCAAAGCTCAACAGCGTAGTATACCGGTTATCGAATGGTTGGTTGTTGATCTTAATTGTAAAATCTGCAAAATTGAAAAGCTTATCCAAAGCGGTGTATAGGAATAACATTAGCAGTAAGCGCCATGCCGTTTCCACAAAAAGGGTTTTATTTTTCATAGCCTGATCATTAAATTTTCAACTCTATCAGGGCCGTTTCTAAAGCCCTGACGATAACCATTGGTTAGTGTTTATCGCATGATTAAATTTCAGCATATGATTTAACAAACCTGTTAGCCGGATCGGACAAAATCACTTCGCCAAATCGGACAACAAATGTGTTTACGGCCTGTGGTAAACAATTAAAGCGAGGAGGGATACATCTGCACGTCTTGCTGAGGGGGAGGAAGGTGAAAAGGATTAGAAGAAACTCCTATCTTTGATGCTGTACTTAACCCTTAAGATTTAAAGTTAACCGCCTGTTCCCGCAGGTTTTAAACACGCTCGAATGAAACAACCTTTAGAAACCTTCCCTGGTTTGCCGTATGCGGCAAATGAAATTTCCGCCTATATGCTGGGCGTTGAAACGATTTATATTCTTTCGCTAAAAAATGGTCAGATGCCCCGGTTTCAGCCAGACGATGTTGAAAGTTTTGTGATCTGGTTGAAAGCCCATAAGATCCGGGAGGTCAAGCTTTCTGGTCAGTAACCGAACCCGTCCTCAACTGTTCAGGGGAATGTCCAAAATGGGAGGAAAACTTCCGGCTAAAGGAGGAATAGAGATTATACCCTAACATATCAGAAATCTCCTGTAGGGTATGTCCTGTATTTAAAATCAGGTCATGGGCCTTTTCCATTTTTTGCTGGGTGATGTATGCCTGCGGGCTGAGATCAAAAGCGAGTTTAAAGTAGCGCTGCAAGGTTTTGGGTGTCGTAAATAACTGGTCAGCAAGTTCGGCAATGTTGAGTGGTCTTCCGCTTAAAATACCCTGGTGAATGTACATACGTAAAATATTGGCAAGTACTTGTTGGGATTTGGGCAGATTTCTGCCATGACGAAGGTGACGGTCGTACAGACTTAACAGTTTTTCCAGGATCAGCAGCACCTGAATATCCAGCTTCATAGACAGGACTGGATGACATTGTTTCAGGCGGAGCAGCAGGCGTTTAACCTCGGTGGTGATATCGGCAACGGGCAAGGGGCAATGTTGACCTGGATACTGTTTCAGGCATCCCTGAACCTGAGAATAGATCATGGAATCTTCCATAGTTCCGGCGAACCATTCTACCCGGAGCACAAAGTAAAACAGGCTATATCTGCCGCTGGGCAATATCACATTGTATTGACCTTGGGGAATATAATGTGCATAATACTGCCCTTGGGTAGCTTCGATAACATTTTCTCCTTTGTGGTCCTTCATTACAACAGAGCCTTCCAACAGGTAGATAAAGAACAGGGTATCATTGGGGCAGGATAGACATACTTGCAGGTGATCGTCCTTCACCTGGCCATGATAGAATTCAATATAGGTCAAAAGGTTATGATAATATTGCTGATAGATGGTAAAATCCTGATTTTCATAAATGCGGCCTGGCGCGTATACCACCGGGGCAGGAATTTGTTTTTTGACATTTTCGGGTGAAATTTCCCGGATCATAGTACCGGGCGGAAATTGAAGTGAGAAGGGTGAGTTCATGGGGCGAGCGTCAAAGGGTAAATGAAAAATTAAACCGGAAAGCAAGCGGCAAAAGATAGAGCAGCATGTAGGGATCATGCTTAGTAACGGAAAAGAACAAGGCCAGGAAAACCGGCAGCCGCTTAGGTACATTAGGGGTGTACGCGGGTGCTGTTTAGACAAGATAGGTAAAACTTTCCTGAAAATAAAAACAACTTACTCTAATTAGAAAATATAATTCCTACGGGCACGCTTTTTTTGTTCATTTATGGTGGCATATTGAACAACATGAAATCGCATAAGAAATATGCTTTTTATGGCTGCATTTGGGGCCTTGTTTTTAAAAGGTTTAAGAGTTCGTTCAGATCACTGGCTAAGGGCATCCATACTGGTGCCTTTTGAGGTCCCTGGGTGAGATGAGGTAGAATAATTATGGAAGGTGCGGTGTCTTGATGACGAAAATCAAAACAAAGGTAGTCTACCGCTGGGTTTACCGCAATTGGAAAAACTCCGGGAGGAATCCTGTATTGAATAAAAGCATAATGCTCCAGAACATCGTTTTTGCGGTTGAGGTTAAAATTTAGCAGTCGGCCAAATAAGATGGGCTGTTGATCAGGGGTATGCAGCAGGTTTGGAAGCGGTGCCCCGTGATTGTGTTGTCTGATCAGGGACTTAAAAGCAATTGGAAAATTGATCTTAAAATCGCGTTCTACACGGATGATGGAACTTTCAGTAACTAGTTTTTCTGTATTAATCCAGTGCATAAGGGGATCTGTTTTAAGTTTTATGGTTTAGTGGTCTTCCCCAGTCTTTGGGGGTAGATTGAACTTTGCCTTTAATAATTGGCCCGATCTGCGGATCAAAGGAATCCGGATGATTGCCATTTAGGGTAGCTATGCTGTGAAAAATTTTGGTAACCTTTGTATCCAGGTCATAGGGATGGGCGCCGCTAAGGGCAATTTCTTGTTTGACCATTGTGCAAAGTTCTTTGGTCGTGAGTTCCTCTGAGGACTCATATGCCCACTTATGAAGGACTTTTCTGACCAGGAATTTTAAATGATCTTCGTTAATCGGTGTTGGGCACATATCCAAAGTTTAGGCTAACTATCCCGGAGGGATGCCGGGCGGCAGCAAATATCTATCAAATTGTTTTAGAATATACCGGACCTGGAAAGGTCCGGCCTCAATACACCAAAATTAATAAACCTATCTTCCTGATGGGTAAATTTTCCTGTGGCAGGTTATTTAAAGTAGCGTGTCAGGCTACACATAAAATATTGCTGCTGGGAATTGCTTTGTGTCCGGTCTACAAAGTTGGGTGTTGCAACTGCCATCTGCGTTTTACTTTGGTTCAAAAGGTCAAACCCATACCATTTGATCAACCATTTTTTTTCTTTAGACAGCAATTTACTGATCCAGCCATTGACCAGGGTCATAGATCCCGGTACACCGCTATTGCGCGTATACATACCGGCAGTCCCTACTTCAAGCCCGGCGGGTAAGAAAACAGCCGCTTTTAAAAATATCCTGTTGTTAGTGAAATTATAAAACGCATTATTTTGCAAACTATATTTATTGCCCCTTAAATTGAGCTGTGCTGCCGCACTGAGTTCTAACCATTTTTTATAGTTCCACGACAAGGTGAGGTCGTGATTTAAAAAAAAGCTATGGTTGATGTTTTTCAAGCCTTCTGTCAAGGATAATGTCCGGCGCAGATCTGCAAAGGCTCGGTAGTTCAAGGTCAGCCCAATTTTGGAAAATCTCTTGCCGAAGCTGAGCGTCGGAGACAGTGAACGGGTACCATCTACGTTAATCGGTTTGGAAATTTGTCTGCCGACAGATTCAGTATATACAGATGTGGAAACACTATTGTATTCAAAATTGGCAAAGCTCCCGACTGAAAAGGTGGTGCCTGTTGTATCGCTGAAAAAATAGTCCAGCGAAAACCTTCGGCTGTAACCTGGTTTTACAGCGGGATTGCCCAGTTGGACCAGCAAAGGGTTTTGGAGGGAAATTACCGGAAGGAGATAATCATTGATGGGCATCAGCGGAGAGGTAGACAAGTCTGCTCGGAGATTGGACATTGGTGTAAACGTCCAGCTCATATTGAGCACCGGTGAAAGGAAATGATATTGCTGACTGATATTAAAGGTGGAAAAGGTTCCTGAACTTTCAAAACTATTTAATCCGTAGGTAGCACCCATTGAAGCGCTGAATTTTCCCAGGTGGTAGTTCAGCGAGGCGTTAAATGTCTGCTGTAAGGAACGGTTATGGAAGCGGTAAGTCAGTGAGGTATCTACAAGTTCATACTTGCCGGTCGGCTGATTGAAATTACAGGTCAGTTGGTTATTACCGATATGGCTGCTGTAGTAGTTATAAGCTAGTTGAAAGTAAAACTGTTTACCCACAGGCTTAAACAACTGAACGCCAAAAGCCAGGTTGTAGTTAGAAGAAACCGGACGGATCATCTGGTTGATGGTATCCTGAAGTGGGGCACCGGGAATAAAATTCATCGAATAGTTATGCTGACGGGAATTGGTGTGGTCAAAATCATAATTGATGTTCAGGCGTAATTCTCCGCCGGATATAAATTGGTGGTTATATTCGGTATTCAAGAATAAACGCTGGTTGTCCCGATGGTCCTGGTTGGAGAAATTACCAAAAGAGAGTGTATCGGGTTTATTCCCTGGAAAGGTATAATACTGGTTGCCACTGCTGATATCGGATTGGGTCTGAAAGAAATCAGCCCGGAAGGAGAGGGTATTTTTTTCATTAAAATTATATTTAAAATTGCTGCCCAACATTCCTGTGCGTATGTAGTTTTTCTTGCGGCTAAGGGCTTTATAAAAATAGCTGCTGTCGGGTAGAAAGTTTTGACGGAGCTGTTGTTCCTGTAAGTCGCCCTCCCTTTCCATCCTGGTATAGGTGAAGTTGAACTTGGCTTTTTTTCCGGCATCGAATCCTGCGCTGAGGGCAACTTTCCCGTCACGGGTGGTTCCTGGAAAGCGGGTGTTCATGTCCATGCTTTCATCTGTGGAAGAGGGCGGGGTCATGCTGCTTACATTGTCGAAGGTGGAGGTGGCCATGAGCTGACTATGATCGGCGAAACGTGAGGCCGTTGCGGCAACCTTATAACCGTTTTGAGTGGCATATCCGGCGCCGACTTCACCGTTGATGCGTTTTCTGATTTTAGCTTTGGTGGTAATGTTGATGATTTTTACCGGGTCAGGTGGCCGGATACCGGTCATTTGTTTTTTGCTGGTCACCTGGACCTTATCCACTATACTGGCCGGCAACAACCTGGAGATCATTTTAAAATCTACAATTTCGTCATTTGCATTTTGGAAAACAGGGCGACCATCAATGTACAGCTCATGGATAGGTACACCCTGAAAATAAAAATTTCCATCCACATCCATGGACAGGCCCGGCAGCTTTTGAAAGAGATTTAATATAGAAGCATTTTCTGTGGTGTGAAAATTTGCGGCATTAAATTCCAGTGTGTCCCCACGCAGGGAAATCGTGGGTTTAAAGGCTTTTACGATCACCGGTGGAAGGTCAATTGTTTTATTAGCCAATCCGACTTTTTGTAGCAGAGTAGGCACTGGAAACATATAGATGGTATCCAGATGAATTTTATACGACTGAGGAACCTTGAAAAAGATTTTTTTGTCTTCATAACCGATATGTTTCAGTGTAAGCTCATATGCTGTGGATGCAGGCCAGGTAAAAACAAATTGACCTAAGCTATCTGTTACTTCCTCCCTGGTACGATAAACGCCGTCGTCCAGGTACAGTTGTGCATGAATAACGGGCTTTCTGGTCTTCCAATCGACCACTATGCCTGAAATTTGGGAAAAGGCAGGGCACGCAACGCCCCACAGCAGTGCTGAAAAAAGTACAAATCGCATTAAAAATGGGTTTGCGTAAATGGCGAAACTCCGCTACAGGCTTAGCGAAGTGACCACCTTATACAGGATCAAATTTTAGAATACAGAAATTTTAAATTTTGGATTAAGATAAGTTAACTGTGACCAGTTGGCTACAATACGCCTTCGGCAACCTTTTTCATAAAAAGGAATCATGTTGAATAATTTTAAAGTACATCAGATCAAATTACATTCTATCGAACAACCTTAAAACAGAAAAAGGGAGCCGGCGGGGTATGCGAAGCAAAGAAAATTTTTTAGATGAAGTGCTTTGTTATTTAATCTACTGCCTGCGGATCGGCCATTGCTGAAGGTTTGCGCAAGATTATTAAAAAATGAATAACAGAAGTTATTTATTGTTGAAGAACGTTTAATTTTTCACCACACATTATTTTTTTGGTATTAAATATCTTATCTTTTGCCTAGCCGCAAGATCTGTCGCGGTCTTACTTTCAAAGCTGTACAAAAACAAAAATAAAAACTAATTTTTGCGCATGATCTCATGCGATTCATCCGACAATCAGATAGAGGGGTCTACCTGCTTATCGGATGATATGACGGGTGGCTGTGTCTACAGCCGTCCTTGAATTGGTTACAACTTAATTTGATCTGTATGTACTTTGTCCATTATTATGATTATGGCACTATTGCAGTGCGTGTAGGAATCACAAAAATTAACGAGATCGTAGATCCTGTTGAAAAAGAAAAGCTTGAAAACATTAAGAACACCCTGGATGTAACCGTTAGGGACTTTGAGGATATGGAAAGTGCATACGGCTTTATTGCCAGGCTACCCAGCCATTGCGATTTTTATTGCTTAAAGAATGCAAAGGGTGTTCACTTATGGGAATCTGATCTGTGCCGGCTGCGTAGGGAACTGAGTACGGAATTTTTGCAGTACGTGCGGATGACCAATGCAAAGTTGTGGCCATTGTTTGGCTCACCAGGGCAGCAAAATTTAAACTGAAGGTGCGCAAATATGCCTGGGAGGAATCTTTTACAAAAGGGGCGGTGAGACTGGTATATGACGAAATGTGAAAACATTTGATTGTAATGGCTACCTACGTATAAGAATTATTCGGTATATTTACGTTAGCTCGAATGACCATCAACCCCTGACAAGCACGCCCCAAACTGCATGGAAGAGCATGATTAAATAGAGTGAATACAATGAAAACCCCTTATGCTGCATTATCTGATGCAGAACTTGCCGATGAATTTAACAAGGGCACCCCAAAAGCCTTTGAGGAGCTTTATGCGCGTTATGCTTTTAAGCTTTACCTGCACGCCCGTGGAATGCTGAGGGACCAGCAACAGGCAGAAGATGTGGTACACGATACCTTTGCGGCATTACTAGAGAAAAAGGAGACTTTCCAGTTGCAGGATACCATCAGCGCGTATTTATACCGCTCGGTAAGTAACCGCATTTTAAACCTGTTTCGCAACGAAAAGGTTAAGGGCCGGTATCTGGAAGAAATGGCCAGGGCACTACCCCAGGCGAGCGCTTCAACCGATTCGCTGGTTTTAGAAAGAGAGCTGTCGGCGCTGATAGACTGGCACATAGACCGGATGCCTGCAAAGATGAGGGAGATTTTTATATTAAGCCGTAAGCAGCAGTTGAGCCATAGGGAAATCTCTGAGCAACTGGGCACCAGCGAGGGCACGGTGAAAAAACAGATCTTTTACGCCTTGAAATTAATCCGTGGAAAGGTCACCGGGATGACCTCGCTGATTGCCTTAAATGTTATTCTTTGGTTAAGCAGGCATACTTAACGATCTGTTAACCGGCCATGATGGTGCATATCGGAATTTTGGACGTTACTATTCGCCTGAAATCCGGATCAACGGTAAGTGAACATTCCAGGTAAGGGGAAAAAGGGGTAAATTATTTCCAGTGCATTCAACACCATCAGGCATGAGGTATCAAGAAATGACCGATGCAGAATTAAGCGAACGACTGGTCACCCAGGATCGTAAGGCGTTTTCTGAAATCTACAACCGCTATCAGAAGATACTGTGTTGCCATGCCTATAGAATGACCAGGGATGTTGATCTGGGAATGGATATTGTCCAGGAGGTATTTTATGCGATCTGGAAAAATGTGGATCAGGTAGATCCGCAAAGACCCATTGACAGGTACTTGTTTTCCTGCGTAGTCAATAGGGTGATCAACGCCATCAGAAATGATAAAGTGCGCGGTAACCACCTTAAACGGCTGCAATGCCATATGACGGATTATCCCCCGCCGGATGAAAAGCTGATTGAAAAACAACTCCAGGAATGGCTGGAGCATGAATTACAATTATTACCGGAGAAAATGCGACATACTTTTGAACTCAGCCGGAAGCATCAGATGAGTCACAAAGAAATTTCCAGGCAAACCGGAACGACAGAGGGAACGGTGAAAAAGCAGATCTATTATGCTTTACATGTGTTGAGAACAAGACTGACTACCATTTTCATTTTACTATTCCTGGTGAATCACTAGCGGCTACCTCAACGGCCTTTTGACTCCTTAAGTTTCATTTGGTATATCCGTAATGAAGCTCACTGGCAAGTCATGCAGTAAGCCTATCAATAACTTCATATAGAAAAAGCAACTATGATCGTATCAAACGAAAGATTTCCGGCTTTAGGACTTATATATAATCCAAAGCAGGTTAATCGAAAATCACTGCCATTTTCCAGTAAGAACAAAGAGCGGCACGCCTTCATTAAAAAATCACGAGAATTTGTGGAACTTTTCCAGTCCTTTTCACCCGAATGGTCATTGGAAGAAAAAGATAAAAATTCCAAATTATTGAATTATGTGGTTTGTGAAAATCTAACCGAAAGCATTCATACTATACAGCGGTTAAGTTTTTCCAACTTTATTCGTTATCTGGCCAGAGATCACCAGTGGTATGGGGGGATGGTAATGACGGATTTGGAAAAGGGTTTTCATTACGTATACCGTATCGCCAGCCTTCCAGATCATGGGGGCAACCGGGATGCTTCGACGGTTTATTTTAAGATTGGTTACTTTAAGAACGCCACATTTTTAGGTTTTGAGGAGGGCGTGGTTCATCCGGATGGAGATATACAGTTAGAAATTGCTTTACATGATAGCAATACCAGGATAGGTGGTTACCTGTATTTTATAGGCGCCCTTTTCCGGCATATTGAAAGGTCTAAAAGCACGAGGCCAGTATCAAGGCTAATCAAAATAAATGAGGGTGATTTTGAGTTTGTCGTTCTGCAGGATGACCAGTGCTAAAAAGAATCGGGGCTAAACCTACTGGTCCAGCCCCGAAATTAACGCTCTCTATCCAAATATAGAAAATATCATAATATTACCAAAGGGTTGTGTGAAATATATCGAATGGTAAGCCAATAGTTTTTGCTAGATACATTCTTTACACTAAAAGCTATGATAAAACAATTCCCTTAAAAGGATGGATAATAATTGTCACAGGGTGTAAAAAAGACGAGGCTGGACCATAACGATCCAACCCCGAAAGTGACTCTCATTTAAAGATAAGAAATGATCTGTCTTTTTGCAAGCGGTATTAATATTGATTACCTGTTTATTCTAATTACCTTGATACAAGAAGGATAAATTTAGGAGAGATTTAATCTTTTCTGCTCGATCAGTCCCAAAATACGCACAAATTCGTCTTCTTCATTTTCATAACTCAATCTATAATCAGGCTCCATATCCTTGTCGTCAGAGGAAATATTGGCTGAACATAGGGCATTTAGATCATCAATTAGGGTATTGGCCTGGCAAAAGGTAAGGTATTCAACCAGGTCGGTAATGATCCTAAATAGCTGAATTGGAAAAGGAGGTAGGCCATCTAAATGATGGTAAAGGTAAAAGGTATAAGCTACCCCTTTGTAAAGAGCCAAAGCGTGTACAACGGTTTCAATTTCATCCTCTGCCAGCTCGCAGCTATAGAATTTAAGAAGGACGTTCTTTTTCAGCAAATCCTCCGAATAGGCATAAAAGGTTCCCTCTTCTTCGGGGGTGTTGTCAGCAACGACACCTATTCCTTTCCAGAGCAGCATTTTTTCCATGTACATTTTTTAAAAACTAAATTACGGCGATCCAACCATATTCCTTGATTTTACTCTATCAAAATCAATTTTAAAAAACCATATAGTGGAACCTTAACCCCTTTAAGCTGTCACCCCCCCCCATGATTAATTAAGGGTTTGCCCGCTTTTTAACCAGCTTTCATGGTCAGAACCTCCCTAAAATGATAAATTGAGGCCATTTATAAAATATTTTCAAAAAAAGCAGTTTCGGTCTACCACCAAAGCAGGACTTGCGGGTATTAGCATCATTATTACCCAAATTGGACTATGGCGATGACTACGCAAGAATTGAAAGATTTATTGGAACGCTTTGAGCAAGGTACTTGTTCGGAGGAGGAAAAGCAGCGTGTGCAAAGGTGGTATTTGGAGGATGCTGAGGAGGTTGACTATAGTACCCTTGCCGATTTTCCCGAAGCCAGCCAGCGGATTATGAATAGGCTCAGTCGGAAAAGGAGTGGCTATTCTATTAAAACCTGGGCGATTGCCGCTGCCGTTTTAGCGCTTTTAAGTGTGTCCTCCGCGGCCTATTATTATCTTTTGATCCGTAGGCCGATGCAGATGAACGAGAGTGCCCAGATTTTACCGGGAGGCAATAAGGCTATCCTGACGTTGAGTAATGGCACGGCCATTAGGCTTGATGATCTGGTGGCAGGTTCAATGCGGCAGGAAGGAGAAATGACCATTGAAAAAACGCAGGACGGGACAATCCGGTACAGCAGAAAGTCCGGGGCAGCTAATGAATTAACGAATGCTCTTAATACAATTACCACGCCACGGGGGGGACAATATCAGGTGGTACTTCCCGATGGTACGAAAGTTTGGCTCAATGCCGCCACAAAATTAACCTATCCTGTATCCTTCACGGGGCGTGGGACGCGGGAAGTTGTTTTGGGCGGCGAAGCCTATTTCGAGGTGGCAAAAGATAAAATGCACCCCTTTATTGTTAAAAGTACAGATCAAATTATTACGGTAACCGGCACACATTTTCATGTGAGCTGTTATTTAAATGAACCGCAAATCACTACTCTCGCTGAAGGCAGTGTCCAGGTATTTCAACCGGGCACAAAGAAAACCCAAAAGCTTAAACCAGGACAACAGACTATCCTAAGTAAAGATGGTATCCGCGTAAATGAGGTTAACCCTGAAGATTTCATCGCATGGAAAGATGGCTCATTCGTTTTTGACCAAACCCCAATCAGGCAAGTGTTACAGCAGATTAGCCGATGGTACGATGTTGATGTAGATTACAGCAATTTACCGGATGAATATTTTGATGGTGATTTTCCTCGAAGCGTTAAGCTACCAGAACTGTTACAAAAGATACAGGAAACAAGCAATATTAAGATTGTCATAGAAGGAAGGAGGATCAGGATCAAGTAAACCCCAGTTAACCATTAACCACACAACCCATAAGCCTTAAAGAACGAAACCGGAAGTGCCTCTAACACTCCCGGTCATTGTTAGGCTTGTGCAATGCCGATCGAATCAACATTTTACTAAACTTAACACAACCAAAGATATGGATAAAATTATTCATACCAATGACGGCCTATGTCCTTATTTAAAGGAATCCAGGCCGGTCAAATGGAAAAACCGTTTCAAATATATAGTTGCCATGAAACTATTTTTATTACTTCTGGCCCTGAGTTTTCACCTTTCAGCGAAGGTTTTCTCCCAGCAAATTTCCCTAAATGCAAAGGAAGAATCTTTACGCAGTGTATTGCGGAGCATCAAAAAACAGAGCGGCTACGGCTTTCTGCTCGGCTCCTCGGTGCTGAAAGAAGCAAAGCCGGTCACCATTACTCTACATCTGTATTCGGTGGAGGACGCCTTAAAGAAAATCTTTGAAACGCAAAATCTCACGTACAGCATCGACAATAAATTCATTACCATCAAGCCAAAGGCAGATAAAAAAAAAGAACTGACACCTGCACCGTTGTCTTTCCGTGACATGGAACAAAAAACTGTTCAAGGAACGGTTACGGATAGTAAAAACGAACCATTAATAGGTGTAAATGTCAGGGTTAAGGGAAAAACTATTGGTACAATTACTAACAATGAGGGCCATTATTCAATTTCATTAGACCCAACTGATATACTCGTATTTAGTTACATTGGCTATGTTACCCTTGAAATACCAGTCAAGAATCAGGTTACAGTCAATGCAAAACTAGTTGAATTTCAAAGTCAACTGGATGAAACCGTCGTTAAAGGATATTATAACACCACTAAGATTCTGAATACTGGAAGTGTCAGTTCAATAAAGGCAGATGATATCGCGAAACAACCAGTGAGTGATCCTCTTATGGCGTTGGAAGGTCGAATTCCAGGTTTATATGTTGCTCAGACTTCCGGGATTACCGGTGCAGGGATATCGGTAATGCTTAGAGGACAAAACAGTATTAATAATGGCAACGGTCCATTTTACGTGGTGGATGGTATCCCATTTAATTCCAATAACCTTTCCCAAAATAAGAATGCAGCGCTAGCAAATCTTAGCCCGCTTGCAAGTATCCGACCTGAAGATATTGAAAGTATTGACGTTTTAAAAGATGCTGATGCGACCGCAATATATGGTTCTCGTGGTGCAAATGGTGTTATACTTATCACAACCAAAAAAGGCTCTGTTGGTAAAACTAAAGTAGATATTAATCTAAATCATGGAATTGGAAAGGTCACACGCAGACTTGATTTGATGAATACTGATCAATATTTGAACATGCGAAGACAGGCTTATATAAATGATGGACTACCAGTGCCAACAAGTTCTACCCCCGCAGATTTTAGTAATTACGATCTAACAACGTGGGATTCCAACCGTTTTACCGACTGGCAAAAGGAAATGATAGGTGGTACTGCAAATTTCACCAATGCAACAGCAACATTATCAGGAGGGAGTGCGCAAACGCAATTTTTATTGGGAAGCAGTTACAGAAGAGAAACATCAGTCTTCCCAGGGGATTACAATAATGAGATCGGATCAGCTAATCTGAATGTTCGTCATAGTTCAGAAAATAATAAATTTAATGCTGAAGCGAGTATAAATTTTTCAAATAATAATAACCGTTTACCTCAAACAGATTTTACCTCATATATTTTCCTTGCACCTAATACGCCCAAAATATATAATCCTGATGGAAGTGTGAATTGGGAAAATTCAACTTTTGATAATCCATTTGGGCAATTGAAGCAAAGTTCAACAGCTATATCAGAAAATTTAATTGGCAATGTGATTCTGAGTTATAACGTAATGAAAAATCTTCAAATAAAAACAAACTTAGGATATAACAGCAATCGGATTGACGAAAACAATATCTACCCATTTAGTTCGATTGATCCTGCCACGCCTGATCCAGCAAGTAACAGAGTTCATATTTATGCAAACAATCAGATAAAATCCTGGATTATAGAACCTCAGATTACCTATTCTTTATCGTTTAAAAATCATCATATTGAATCATTGCTAGGGACTACATTTCAACAAACTAGGCAAAACGGCTTTAATCAAACAGCAAGTGGATTTTCAAATGATGCCTTAATTAATAATATTTCAGCCGCAACAACATTCAGCAATACAAAAACCATAAATACTTTATATCGTTACAATGCTATTTATGCCCGTATTGGTTACAATTATTTGGATAAGTACGTGTTAAATTTAACTGGAAGACGTGATGGTAGCAGTAGATTCGGACCTGGGAAGCAGTTCGGGAATTTCGGAGCAATTGGTGCAGCTTGGATATTTAACAAAGAAGATTTTATAGAAAATTCATTACCCTTTCTCTCTCGGGGAAAACTACGTGCAAGCATTGGCAAAACCGGTAATGATCAATTAGGAGATTACAAGTTTTTGAGTACCTATACACCTTCATCAGCCTCCTATTTCGGAGTTTCCGCTTTAAATCCTACGAAGTTAACGAATCCAAATTTTGGTTGGGAGACGATTAACAAAATTGAAGTTGCCACAGAGTTAGGTTTTTTGAAGAACAGGATACAGTTGGATGTAAGTTGGTATAGAAACCGGACAAGCAATCAATTAGTAGGATATTCATTACCTTTTTCAACCGGGTTTGATAATATCATCGCGAATTTACCAGCAGTAATTCAAAATAAGGGCTGGGAATTTGCACTTACCACAACCAATATTGATAGGGGTAATTTGATTTGGACGAGTTCCATAAATTTAACAATACCGCAAAATAAACTTGTTTCATATCCGAATTTAGAAGGCTCAGCCTACAAAAATCGTTATGTAATCGGAATGCCATTATCTATATATTATTTGTACACTAGTACCGGTATAGATAATAAAACAGGACTCTATACATTTGAAGATTTAAATAACGATGGGTCTATAAACTCACCAACTGATCAAAGGCCATACTTTGTGGGGCAAAAATATTTTGGAGGAGTAAGCAATACTTTTTATTACAAAGGATTGTCATTAGATATATTCTTTCAGTTTGTAAAGCAAAACGGGTATAACTTTTTAACATGGGGCTTGCTTCCCGGCTATTTTAACGGAAACCAACAAACGGAATTATTAGATTCATGGAAATCATCTGGTGATAATGCGAAATATCAACGATATAGTACTCTAATTGATGAACCCTATAATTCTAATGATAGATATAATTCAAGTAACGCAAGAATCACTGACGCATCATTTATCAGATTAAAGAATGTTCAATTAAGCTGGTCAATACCCAAAAAATGGATGCAAAAAATTAGGGCAAATAACGCAAAGGTATATTTTCAAGGACAAAACCTATTTACAATTACAAGATTTAAAGGACTTGATCCCGAAACTCAAAGAATAGGAATAAATCCAACATTACCACCTTTAAGGGTATTTACTGTAGGGTTGCAGTTAAGCCTTTAGTCAGTTTTTAAATATTAATTTATAAAGGAAATTGTAAAATACCTTTCGTTTCATCTTAGCAAATCACGATTAACAATTGAAATTTATTAAATGAGTACAAACATTTATAATATGGTTATAATCCAATAACATGACGTTGTAAATTTTACAAGGGAACTGCATTTGTGCATCGATTCTCTTGATTAAACCTTAATCCTAATTTTATGAAAACAACCAAACATTACCTCCTCATATTTACTATTGTTACTTCTTTAATTAGTTGCAAAAAGTTTGTAGAGATAGGTCCTCCGCAAAATTTATCAATTGCAAAAAGTGTCTTTCAAAATAATGAAACCGCCAATTCGGCTATGATCAATATCTATATAAGGATGATGGAAGATCAGGGAGGAAATCCATATCGGGTTTCGGTATACACAGGATTGTCCGGTGATGAATTAAAAAACTATTCAAACCAAATTGGATATCGGCAGTTGTATAATAATGTACTTGAACCAATCAGTGCTATAACTAACTCATATTATAGCCTTGCATATAATTGTATCTATCAAGCCAATGCAATTATCGAAGGCTGTCAGGAATCCTCTACTTTATCTTCCGTCGTAAAGAATACGTTGACAGGCGAGGCATTGTTCATTCGAGCGTATTGGCATTTCTACTTGGTTAATCTGTATGGTGATATTCCATTGGTTTTAACTACAGATTATACAAAAAATTCCACATTGCAACGCTCAAACAAAAGTTTGATTTATGAACAAATTGTTAGTGATTTAAAGGCAGCTCAAAATTTATTATCTGACAATTATGTGGGGCCGGATGTGGTAACAACTTCATTGGAACGAATCCGACCGAATAAAGCAGCAGTTACCGCATTAATGTCAAGAGTTTATCTCTTTAAGCAAGATTACATGGCGGGGGAGAAAGCTGCCGATGCTGTTCTTGCCAAAAAGGATATGTATGATATAGTACCACTAAATCAAGTATTTCTTAAAAATAGTAAAGAAGCCATCTGGCAAATGATGAAGCCAAATCCCAACAACCAGAACATAAACACATATGAAGGTCGAGGTTATATTTTAACCACAAAACCAACAGGCGATTTTAATAATAGTACAACAATTGGATCAGGTTTAATGAGTGCCTTTGAAACAGGGGACTTAAGGAAGCAAACTTGGATAGGCAAATTTACAGACATCACAGTAACGCCTAATGTAGATTACTATTTCCCATATAAATATAAGGTAAAGAACGGATCGGACTTATCAGAGTATTCAATGATAATGAGGGTCGGGGAACAATATCTTATTAGGGCTGAATGTAGGCTTAAAAATGGTAACAGAGCTGGCGCGGTTGACGACCTGGATGTTATTCGAAAACGTGCCGGACTTACACCAATCAGTATTTTAAATCCCAATATTAGTAATGAGGAATTAATGAATGCCATCTTAAAAGAAAGACAAGTTGAGCTTTTTACCGAACAAGGACATCGATGGCTAGATCTTAAAAGGAGTGGTAAAATTGATCAAGTCATGATCGGATATTCAATTATTAAAGGGAGCACATGGCATACGGCACAACAATTATGGCCATTTCCCCAAACTGAAATCCTAAATAATCCTAATTTAAAACAAAACCCAGGGTATTAAAATTATGAGATCCATTTCTAAAATACTGTTAATAAACAGGTTTTTCATACACACTTTAATCATAGTTTTTCAACTATCTATAACAGTGATTACTGCAAATGCGCAGGACTATAAAGACAATACTCCAAAAGTTGGAGACACGATCCAGAACCATTCTTTTAAGGAAGTAAGAAACTTTCCAAATAATGTGAAGTCTATTTCAGATTTTAGGGGTAAATGGCTCGTGATAGATTTTTGGTCAATGAATTGTTCTGGCTGTATTCAAGGTTTTCCAGTTATGGATAAATTGCAACAACAATTCAAAGGCCAGGTTCAGGTTATTATGGCTGCAAACGTTAATCCTATCAGAAAAGGTAGTTTGGCCAGTCATCTGAGATTATTTGAGTTACAGTCAAAGTCTCACAACTTAACAGTCGCTTTTGAATTTGATAGTCTATTCGCAAAGCAGATGAATATGAATAATCATTTGGTTCCGGTTATTTTCGTTATAGATCCATCCGGGGTGGTTAGGACGAAGGGATATAAAATGGATTCTCTCACCTTATCAAATATTATTAAGGGAGAAAAAGTCACGTATAAATTGTCAAGTGCTGATCATGTTGCAAAAGGATACAATTATAAGTTGCCATTAATGACCAACGGAATACAGGCAAATGGCGATTTAGATACAAATTTTGTTTTTAGGTCATTGTTGGCTATTTGGAATGAAAATACTAGTGAGGCCAATTGTCATGGTTTTGATGATTCTAAAAAGGCTTTATTTAAAGGTAGAGCTGAAGCCTTAGGTTTTGATCTTGGAGGGTTGCTCCGAATAGCGTACACTGGTAAGCCTAGTTGGGGACCCGGCGATTCTTTGTACGTGCAATTATCTCAGGATGTTATCAATGAGACAAACCGAAGGAATCTACTCGACGGAAAATATTTACAAATTGATACAGCAGGTATCGATTATAATAAAAAGAGGAAAATAATCGGTGTTAACATGTTCAGCTATAGTATTATCAATAAAAATCCTGGCACCACTAAAGCTCAATTAAGACAATCCATGCTTAAGGATGTGGAAGGATATTTCAATATTGAAACAAAAATTGAAAAACGTAAAGTCAAAGTCTGGAAACTGGTCATAATTGATAGCAATCTCTCGAAGAATCTTCGTTCTAAAGGGGGGCAATCCGAAATGTTACTGAAAGGTATTACCGATGGAGAAGGTTATAGACTAACAAATTATTCTATTGATCAAATTGTGATAAATTCTTTGTTACTCTTACCAATTAGGTCAATCGATCAATCAAATCATTACACGCCAATCATAATAAATGCTACAGGTATCAATTTCAATATCGATTTAAATTTGCATGCTAATATGTATGATCTGAATTCTGTACGAAAATCTCTAAATAATTTCGGGCTAGATCTTGTTCCAGCAGAAGATTTTATCAATGCAATAGTAGTTTCTGACAGAAAATAAAGATTTATAGATTAATGACAGATGGTTATCGATCCGTTACAGGAATCAAGATTCCATCTGTCTTTATGAACAACTGTCGTCTGCCAATATCCTTAACAAAAATTTCACATCCTCTTCCATAATTAGCACATCCTGATTCTATAACTGTATCTCTGATTGGACCAGTTTCATCAGGATTTACATAATAGTAGTATGTAAAATTATTAACTGGTAAAAATGCCGAAAAAGCTGCGGTAATTAGGAGTATTGGAATTAATGCTGTTGACAAATTCATAATTTAAACTTGTATTTTAAAGCCTGCGTTTATTAAGGTTTGACTGGATACATGTCCCCATAGCTATCCACTATAAATAGTTGGCGTTGAGCGCCAGCTAATTCCGGAATGCTTTTAATGCACCCCCTACCAATTTCATAACACGGATCAATAACTTCAATTGAATGTGTTGAACCAATTTCATTCGGATTTAGGTAAAACAAATACACGAACCCTCGATTTGCTGAAGAATAGGCAGAAAGGGCAGAGATGGAGAAAAGGATAAAGACAGACAAAAGACGTTTCATCACTTTTAATTTAATAAAACTTAAACAATCAATAGATATCGGAATAATACCATACTAGTGTAATTATATTTTTCATTATGATTTGGGTTTGGAAGATTAGAGGAAAGGCGACAGGGAGAAATAGGAGCCTTTTTTAAGGCTCCCATTCAACTCATGGTTTTACAGGTACCAAAACTCCGTCTTGTTCAATGAACAGCTGACGAAGCTGGTTGCCCAATGCTGGAATAGGTTTGATGCAACCTCTTTCTAAATTAGGACAAGCATCATTAATGGTTACTTGACCAGTTGTGCCGGTTTCACTAGCACTAACATAGTAAGTGTAAGTGAATGATCTTTGGCTAGAAGCATAAGCGCCAGCGATCGCAGCAACAAATAATGCGGCAGTCAGAAAGATTTTAGTCTTTTTCATGTTATTAGGATTTTATGAATGAATATAATGCCTACTCTGGAAAAAGGTTTTCGGCTTCCCCTTTTATGAAAGGATTTATAATTTAATCTCTAATTGGAATCAAAACTCCGTCTTGTTCAATAAACAACTGACGATATTGATTTCCAAGGGCTGGAATAGGATGTATACAACCTCTACCAAGATTTGAGCACGGACTTGATATAGTAATATCACCTGTGGGACCTGTTTCGTTTGCATTTATGTAATACACAAATGTAAAATCCCTTTGAATTGATGCGTATGCGCTGAGAGCGGAAATAGTCATTAATAGAATAGTCCATGTAATTTTAATCTTGCTCATGTTAATCTTTTTTAAATCATTAATGATTTTGATAAAAATGAAAGCTATCATGTACCTGTCTTGAGGTTTATATTTGAGTTATTACTTCTTGTATCGTTTTCAGTATTAGTTTCAATTATAATTCCCATAATTGACAGCACAGTCAATAATATGTTAAATACCATATGCTGTGGCCAGGTAAGCAATCGTATGATTCCACCACAGCTACAGGGGCGTTCTGTTGTCATTCCTAAAACATAACCTACATATCCAGTGAATAGAACCATTAAAGTAAGTGCCCCATATAATCCCCATTTCCGCGTTCTAGCGAATAATAACATTCCGGCAATTATAAGCTCGGATAAGGGAATTATTATGGATATCAAGCCAGCAAATGGCCCCAAGAGTGGTGATCTATGTAAGTCTTTAATGTATAATGGGTAATTAAACCATTTACTCAAACTGGTATAAACAAACAGAAGGAAAAAAACGTAACAAATGATGTCAATGAGAGTTGATCTTTTCACGTTAAGTCTTTTAGAATTAAAAATTGTACTATAAAAAACACGCCGAATACAAGCGATTAATTTATTAATAGTCGCTTTTTCACTTGGTGTTATAGACCTGCATTTAAATTGAGCGAAATGATACGATAAGGATTGCTTATGTATTAGTTCAATCTTACAAGAAGGGATCAGGCAATGACAACTTAAAGGAATTACCCTACACAGTATTTTAAAATACAGCTCTATTAGTACAGAGCATTCCCAACATAAAGGCTAAAATTCAGTTGAAGTAAAACCTTTAAATATGTCATTACAACCATTATGAAAAAAGCAAAAACGCAGTCACGCGGAAATAGAAATACTCATGATCATACCGGTCTGAGGGTATTGGTGTCTTAATTGGCTAAGAATAACTCCAGGGCTAAAGGTTACATTCAAATAAGGTAATCAACTAACTATCGTGGTGGCTGTTTCTGTAAGCAAATTACACCGCTTAATTCAAACCACAAACAAAATTCTCTTATCCAAAACCGAAATCTCTTATCCGAAACCGTAGACTTACTGCGATATTTTTTCACTTTGATATTGCGAAGGGGTAACCTTCTTGATCTTAAAAAAAGCCCTGGTGAAGTTTCCTTGTGCTTTATAACCACAGGCGAAGGCCACCTCTTTTATGGATAGTCCTTTGTGCAGTAATATAGCTGCTTCCTCCATACATAGCCGAAGCTGATAATTGTAAAGTGTTTCTTTGAATACACTTTTAAAGCCTTTTGTCAATAGGTTTTCAGTCAGTCCGGATCGTTGTACTAACTCCACAACTGGTGTGCGTTCCAGGGGGGAGCTGTCAATGAACCGTTTTACTTCATGGATGAGCCTTTCTTGTTTTTGGGTAAGGGTCATGGCGTTAAAATGTTTGAGGGTTCAAGAATAGCGTTACTTCTAACATTAATTGCCCGGTTAACTTCGTGGAACTCCAATAATAAAAATACGGTTTAATTTAATTCCACAAAATGTGGAGGGCGGAAAAAGCTAAAACGGACAAATTTTCAACCCCGGATGAAGTGGGCTAATCTGTGTTTTAATTCACTGATTTTTAGTATATTGAAGTGTAACCCAATATTAACCCTCAAAGTATTGTCAGAATGAATCCGCTTATTGCAGCCATTTCGAATTTTGGGAATCTATCAGAAGATCTTCTACTGGATATTGACAGCAGGTTAAAGTATGTAAGTTATAAAAAGAAAGACCTGATATTAAGAGAAGGAGAAATTTGCAATCATCTTTTCTTTGTCACCAAAGGTCTGCTCAGATCCTATTATTATCATCAGAAGCAGGAAGTCAATTCCATGTTTATGGAGGAAGGTGATTTTGTGATCTCTGTGTTGTCTTATTATAAAAGGGTGCCCAGCTATGAATTTATTGAGGCTATTGAAGAGGTGGAACTGTGCGGCTTCCATTACGATGACTTAAATTATCTGTATAAAACCTACCAGGAGTTTAATACCATTGGAAGGCAACTTACCGAATCTTATTTTTGCCTCGCTGAAGAACGACTTAAAGCACTGCGGTTCAATGATGCGATGGGGAAGTATGAATTTTTAATGAATAAGAAAACCAACCTAATCAATCGGGTACCGTTAAAAGACCTGGCTACCTATCTGTCTATTACTCCCGAAACACTCTCACGTATGCGGTCTTCCTTCCGCTGATTTCTTGATCTGTATCAAGGCAATTCTCCAATAGTTTACCCAACTTTGAAAGTGCGGGGTCACCAGTTTATGTGCCTGCCGCAAAGCCATATGGATGAGCATTAGAATAAATAATCAAAACAAAACCTAATGCCCACATGTATTATTGTCTTGTTGACAATTTTAAAATTATATCGTAAAGAAAACCTATTTCCGTTAACCTAAATATAGTAACCATTAAAGACAGCGCCTTCACTCCATAATAAGTCTACTTAACGTCCGGTCAACAAGGTTTCACGCTTACAGCGAAGGCAGAGTCTATGTGCATTATCATTCTATTGGATAATAATTAATAACTCTTTATTACCTAACCCTAACATGAAAATGAAAATGAAAAAGAATTATGTGCTGCAACCGTTAGAATCGTTACTTCATGCCATCGCAAATGACCCGCAGCTAGAGCGTACAGAGGATCAAACTGCCCATTTGATCCAAACTATTTCAGAGGAAAAAGGAAAGGTCTATGGTTATCTTAAAACAAAGATCTTTAACCTTACCCATGAGGACCGCACGCGCCTGATGGTACAGAAATATCACCATGCGCTTATCCTGCTGATCAATCAGGCTTTTAACCTGCAAAAGGACATTCAAAAGCCCCATATCAGCAGCACGGAGATCCTGGAATATTTGCTGATCACCCTGGAAGAAATACAGCAGTTTTTAGAGCTGAGTTATCCTGCATTTCTTGATCCAGAGAAGCGTGTGGGCCTGCCTGAAATGGTTCTGTTGAAAAAGGAAATCGAAGAAAAGCTGCCTTTACTGCCTGATATACTGATTGCCGGAAAGAATAATGAAAATGCAATCAATATAGTGCTACTGGCATTCCATGCCTTTATAGATAGGGTGGACAACCAGGAAGCCATTACCATTAAAGAATATGATTACCATAAACTTTTCCTGAACGATCTGATCACCAGGGGAAGTGAGCCGATGATTTTGCAGGACTGCCCGACTTTACACGAATTGCTGTTTTTTTGGAACTTCAATAGTGAGGATTCCCTGAAATATTTCCGTACCGGTCTGGAGGAACTGGCCAAAGCAAAGGAAACACACACGGATAAGCTAGAGTTTATGCGTTTGCAGTTTAAACGGTTATTGCATATCCCAGTTATGAATAAGCAGATCTACGACAAGAATTTCCCATCCATGAAATCCTATTTCACTGGTTGGTTGAAAAACGAGATTGATTATCTGGAACAGAAGAAGGACGGGGTAGATACGCTGGTTGATGGCTTTAGCGGCAGCCGGTCCGGCGAAAAGCCGATTAAGGTAATGGTGGACCTATCAGCAGATCAGATCGGGCTAATTCTCAGGGCAGCAGATGAATCCAGAATTATTGTATCACGGAGCCTTAGCCTGGTGTATAAGTCTATTGTTCCGCATTTGTCCACCCCGCGAAAAGACGACCCGTCGTGGGAAAATATGCGAAGCCGTTCTTATAATCCTGAGCGGCGTGAGGTGGTTCTGGCGGTTGATGCACTGGAAAAATTAATTGGGATCATTAAGCATTATTAACTGACTGGTTGAAATATGAAATGCAAATGAGCAGTCCTTTTGGGGCTGCTTTTTTTTTGTGCTGCATCTATTTTAAATGAAAAAACAAGCACCAGAAAATAAATATAAAACGGCCTTTGTGGCACTCTGGTGGCCGTTTTATACAAAGGAACAACTTTGGTTTGTCCGTAAGTTGTGCTTGATGAGAATTTAAAGATGGGGTTCTTTTGTATCGTAATTGAAAGCAAACGAAAACGAATTTGACATTTAAAACCCCAAATTATGATTGAGCTACCATATTCATTTAAAGACATTTTACTTACCGTAGCGGTGCTACTGGTGATCTACTACGGTTATGTGATCCTTAGATATTACAGAGAAGAACTGAGCGCTTTTTTCAAAGGCAAGGCGCCCAGTCATGCGGATGATCAGGAGGAGGAAGTAGAGGTGATTGATCCTTTTGAACGCTACTATAAGCCAGTTACGGAGCAGCCAATTGAGAATGAAAATTATATCCTCGCTGAAGAACTGATTCTGCGCATTAAAGAAGCGATCCTGGATGCCGGTGATCAGCAGACAGAAGAGGCAGAAGTACTCAGCACACTTCAGTTGTTGGTGCAGGAATATCCCACCCTTAAAGATGAGATCCTGCGTGCAGGAATTTCAGAGATGATTATTTCAGAAATGAAGATACATGGTTTCATTGGTCCCAGCCGAAGTGAGGTAGATGGATTGTGGAAGGTAGCGCTGGGCTAATGGACCATTTGCCGGCGATCCCCCGTCTGGCCATTGCGGGGGAGCAAAGGCAATCAAAAAGATGTAACCCCAAAAAACTGATCCGCTACCACCTCCCTGCTGTGAAAGCGAAATGTGAGAGTGATAAAGAGTGCTGGTATGCCGATCATCTTTCCCCTTGCTGCCCGTCCGGGCAGCAAGAATGGGAAAGACATAAAAAGAAATAGCGTAGCTACTGAGATGAAGTAGTGATTTGAACAGTGAAAATAGACACAACAATACAGGCCGCCGCTGCCGGTGCATTTTGGTGATTGGTGATGGTGCGTGAGCAATGGTATGCGGTGGCCTTATTGTTATAATCCTTTGCCCGGATGGTCATTGGATAAGTAATGGATTAACCTTTAAAAGTGAGAATAGATGATGTGCAGAATGAAAATTAAGGGGGTTTCCCGACAACAATTAACAGCAGTGACTTTATGTACTATGCTGGTTTTACAACAGCTTGCAGTGCAGGCGCAGAGCGGAAAAGCAGGGATTGACAAAGCCACTTCTGAGATCGGTGGATATTTCGGCGCCGGTGAAAAATTAATGTACGCCGTGGGTGCGGTCATTGGACTTATTGGCGCTGTAAAGGTGTATCAGAAATGGTCAGGCGGTGATCAGGATACCAGCAAAGTCGCCGCCGCGTGGTTCGGAGCTTGTATTTTCCTGGTAGTGGTAGCTGCAATATTACGTAGTTTTTTCGGTGTGCAATGAGAGAGAAAATTAAAGAAAGCCTACTTGGCTTTTTACAGGAAAATTATCCTGAGATCATTTTGCTTTTTGCACAGCGGGGCACACTATCACAGTACCTGGATGACCGGTTAGACCTGGTGGAACCACTCGTTGATGAACTGTTGGAGCAAGGCGATTCTGAGCAGCATATTACTCAGCTTTGCATAGAACAACTGACCTCCTCTTTTGGGCCATCCAAATACAATTATTTAAAAGGAGTGCTTGACGATGAATTTCCCCAGGAATACCAGCAGTTTGAACAGGTCGGTGTTTTAAGATCAGAACTGACCAATATGATCGTGGCCTGCAACAACGCCTTTGATGCGTTCGAGTTTTCAGAAACCACTTTGGACGATCATTTTATGAGGCATATGGTTATTGCTGAAATACATGATTACCTGATTTCCCGGTCACAAAATTAATGGTTATGGGATACAGTGTTGAATATTTTGATAAAGTCTTGCTGGGTTCCCATCTCTATGGGATTAACGCGGCGGGGAATGTGCTGGAAGACCTGGAGCAGCGTGGAAATTTTCTGGAGTATGCCCAAATGGAAAATGCTAAGGGCCAGTTGAAATTTATGTACAATAGCGAGCGAAGATGTATTGAAAAAAGTAGTGAGCGAGCGGGGCAAAAAAAAGAACATGTGCATGATATTGTTCTGCCTTTTGAAGTGGCTCATCTGCAACATGAACAAAGTTTAAAGGTGTATGACAACATCAATAGACTTAGCCGTTACCACGGTTACGGATTTCAGAAGCTTGGAGAAGATTACGTGGAGCGTGATATTGGTATCAGACCTAGGATTGAACTGCCTGAGTGGACCTATTATTTGCATGTGCAGAAAAACGCTCTTGGTTCGGTATTGAACACTTCCACCGTCAGTTTAGAAAATCTGGTCGAAAAACATGACCAAAAAGGTTCCTGGCTTGAAGGGGTGTATGACAAAGATCAAAGATCGTTCTTAGCGGTGGATCTCCAAAAGGCGCCAGTGGGCAGCTATTTTATCCAGTTCCCTTCACTCCGTGCAATGGACCCTTATGGTGTGGCTGAGATGGAAGGTAAAAGACCATACCACTATTTAACCCTGTATCCCATAGTCAAAAATATAGTCCCCTTACATATGGAGGTCAAAATGTCCAATAGTGCAAGTTTAAAGCGGATGGCTGGCAATGTTAAAGATGATCTGCCATTTAATACCAGCAAAAGAAAAGCCCCTAAGCTATAATCGAAAGTGATCATTATAAGTTCAATAAAGAAGCAAGGTTTAAAAAAATGGAAAACAGCGTATACATTATTAATAAGGGTATCAATCGAAGTATTGAGTTCAAGGGTGCGCCCATAAGGTTGTAAAGCAAATGTACCTATGGCAAGGTACCAGGCGAGTGTTCGAAAGCCTGTCAACAATCGGCTTATCTGAAAGGGAAACTGGACAGGGAGTGTAGCATGCCGATGAACTTACAAGTCAATCAGCTATCAGGATTGCGGCTGAGTAAGGAGTTGAAATACAGATATGAGGATAAAATCCATACTGATTGAAAGATAACCAGAGCGGGTCGTCTCGAGCCTGTGACGTAAGATAGCTAAACTCGTCACATTGTAACACTTTCCCTTCGGCCTTTGAGGAGGGATTGCAGAACAGGTTACAACGCAACTACGGTAAGTAGTAAATGGTGGAAGTCTTATCCGACAATCTGTTAAGCCACGGTTGCTTTACAGCTAAATGGGGATTACCTAACCCGGGATGCCGCTGGCGCGGCTATGAGGAGTGCCTCTGAAAACCCGATATGGTAACGGAGCTTTCGTAGTAGTCCGAGCAAGGGAAAGCCTTGTACATGGCGAAGGGAAGCAGTGAGTGTTTTTAATATTATTAACGGAAAATGTGAGAGACATTATGAGAAATCCAGAAGTTGTATTAAACAATCTAACGAAGCAAAGCATGAAGCCTAACTACAGGTTTGAAAAGCTTTATCGTGTTCTTTTCAATGAGGAAATGTTTTATGTCGCCTACCAGCAGTTGTATGCTAAGGAAGGTAACATGACACCAGGGACAGATGGTCAAACAATTGACGAAATGAGCCTGAAACGCATTGATAAATTAATCGGTAGCCTCAGAGATGAAACCTACCAGCCCCAACCGGCAAGAAGGGTGTATATACCAAAAAAGGACGGCAAAAATCGGCCTTTAGGTATACCATCATTTAATGACAAATTAGTTCAACAGACAGTGAAGATGATTTTGGAATCTATTTATGAAGCAAGTTTTGAGCCTACATCGCATGGGTTCCGGCCGCATCGTAGCTGTCACACTGCACTGATTAATGTCAACAGGAACTACTCAGGTGTTAAGTGGTTTGTCGAAGGCGATATCAAGGGATTTTTTGACAACATCAGTCATGAGGTGTTGATCGGAATACTAAGAGAACGCATTGATGACGACCGTTTTATCCGCCTGATTAGAAAATTCCTGAATGCCGGATACGTTGAAGATTGGGTATTTCACAAAACGTACAGTGGTACACCGCAAGGCGGTATTATCAGTCCGATTATGGCAAACATATATCTGGACAAGCTGGACAAGTTTATACGTGAATATGCAGCAAAATTTGACAAGGGAGCAAGAAGAACGGATAATCCTGACTATTTCAGACTAAGTAGGAAGATTGCTAAGCTAAACTACAAACTTGAACAAGTTGAAGAATCTCAACGGACGTTGAGGAGAGAAAAAGTGAAGGAGATCCTTAAAGAACGTGCATTGTTATCCGCTGGTGATTCAATGGATGAATCGTTCCGTAGGTTGAAGTACATCAGGTACGCAGACGACTTCTTAATTGGAGTGATTGGAAGCAAAGAAGATTGTCAGTTTATTAAACAGGACATCAGCAACTTTCTTAAGGAGAAGCTGAACCTTGAACTGTCAAACGAAAAGACACTGATCACCCATGCAAGTGAGCGTGCTAAATTCCTGGGATATGAAATCTATGTGCGAAAATCCACAACAGACACCAAAAGGAATGTACTCGGAAATCTCAGTCGTTGCTATAATGGAAGGGTTGTGTTATGCCTGCCTACAGATACGATGAGGAAAAAACTAAACGACTATGAGGTGTTACGGTTTACCAAACACAACAACGTTGAAAAGTGGAAACCACAAAGTAGAATAAAGCTGGTCAATAATGACGATCTGGAAATATTGGAAACGTATAACGCTGAAATCAGGGGTTTCTACAACTACTTCTCAATTGCCTTCAATGCCGCTGCTGTTCACGACTTCAGCCACATTATGCAGTACAGTATGTACAAGACTTTTGCAAAGAAGTATAAATCCTCTGTACGGCAAATTATTGCGAGATACCGGGTAAACAAGGACTTCGCAGTGCGTTTTGTGAACAAAAAGGGTGAACAGAAGACCAGAGTATTCTATAACAACGGATTCAAGAAAAAACGTGTAGCGTTTGCGAATTTAAGTGATGTGATGCCAAGTAGCATTTTTAACACATCCGGCACAAGTCTGATTGACAGATTGAAAGCCCAAAAGTGTGAATTATGTGGCAATACGGAAACTTTAGAAATGCACCATGTGCGCAGGCTGAAAGACCTTCAAGGTAAAGAACCCTGGAAAATACACATGATTGCAAGACGGAGGAAGACAATGGCAGTTTGTAAGCCATGTCATACTAAAATTCACAATGGAGGTTAGATTGATGACATTCATGGAGAGCCGTATACGTGGGAACATGTACGTACGGTTCGGGGGAGGATTCTTAGAAACCTGCCATAGTAATATGGTAAGGCGCTGGGTTTCTATCCTACGATTAAAGAGCCAGTACATCTGGTACCTGGGCGCCGGCGTGATGGGACTGTTGATTGTGTTTGCCATTCTGTATCTGATCGGAATCAATACTTATGTCACCATGTTTATTGTTCTGGCGCTTGGGGCCTTGATGGTCATGAAAATATATGCAATGAGTAATAAGTATGGTGAATTTGGCCTGATGAAGGAACTGGCAAAACGGGGCATACCCAAACTGGTGAGGTGTAACAGCAGGAAGGTATTCAGGGAGCTGGGGGTAAGTCAAAAAGGTAAACCTTAATCTTTCTGCTATGAGTGTTGAAAATTATTTCCAGCTTAATCTTGAAACTGGAAAACTGAATATTCATACCCCTAAAGAGTATTACCAATCCTTGCGGGCGCCGATGAAACAACTTTTTTCTCGCTACTGCTACAGGGATAGAACGTTAAGGTGTTGGGTTTCTAAAGAGATGGCAGACAAGTGCTATTTTCTAAAGCAAAACTTATTGAGGCTTGGTTTTTTAGAACAGGGGCCGGTAGGGAGAAAGCCCACTTATGAAGAGAAGGTGAGCAAAGATCAAAATCATTTGGTCAAATGTAAAGATCCGGTTTATGTGGAAGGTAAAATTAAAACCATTCAAAAGCATATCCTGGCTTGTGAGCGAAGGCTCAATGGGAAATTCTTTTTCGGGTTTCCACCGGAGCCGGTAACCCAGGAGCAGCGAACGTTGTATCAGTCAAAGCTGGAGGAGGAAAAAGAGAAACTGGACTATTATCAAAAATGTATGAAGGCGATTCATCCAGACTGGAAGCCCAGAGAGAAAACTTTAAGGGTGAGAAGTAAAGGGAAAAAACTTTAAAGCATAAACTAGTTAACAGGCGCAAAACCAAATCAGGCGAGAAAAGTAAAAAGATAGTGAAGGAGGAATGTGGGCAATGGAAAATTATTATCAAAATAATCTGGAAACAGGTAAACTGAATATCTATACCAGCAAGGAGTATTACACAGGGCTGGATAGTTGCGTTCAGAAAGTATTCAGGGATTATTGTCTTTTTAGCAGGCATCAGGATTGTTGGATTTCTAAAGGAAAATTCCAAAACTGTGGATATCTGACTGATAAGTTGAATGAACTCGGTTTTATTGAAAAGCCGGCAGTCGGAGAAAAGATTTCATTTGAAGAGCAGGTCCAACGGCAAATGGAAAGTGCAAAGCACAGGGCAGAGCGGGCGGAGAAAAGGGCGGAAAAAGCGGAAAAGAATTCAGACCATCTGTCCGGTAGCACCAATATTGAAAAAATGGTACAGGAATCGAAGAAGGCGACTTACTATTCCCGTAAAGCACAAACAGCAAAGGCTACCGCTAAAGGCGAGCAGTATAAGGACGAACGTTTTCTGCTTCGCAGAATTAAAGAATCAGAATCCATCATCCGTGTATGTGAACGCAAAAAATCAGGTCGGTATAATCCAGGGTCACCTATTGAACCCATTAGTGATGAGATGAAGGCTGTATATGATAAGAATATCGCGGAACAGAGGGATAAACTGGATTTTTATTTTAAGTGTATGAAGGCCATAGATCCTAACTGGACGCCTGAACAAAAGGCATCAAGAAAAAAAGGAAAAGGGCTGTGATAGTCTGCCCAGATAAAAATTAAGGAAGCCCGGAATACCAGCATTTGCAGAATGAGTTAACCCAAACCTCTGCACACATATGCACCTGTAGAACCTATCGTGTTTTTTGGATTTATCAAATTAACAATGGAAAAAGATATTGCAAAGATTACCGTAATACCCCCAAAGAGTTTGGACACTTTCGCGGCTGCGAGGTACGACGGAAAAACCATAAGCGGGGCACACCCGCAAGTGGTTCGTTCTACCGGTCATGCGTTACCAGAGGGCAAGAGTGGGGAATTACAGCCTGAAACAAAAATCCTTTCGGTGTATAAAATGGAGCGTACATTTTTTCATGTCGATATTGATAACCGGAGATTTATCAAAGTTGGGGTACCAGATCATACCATTTCATTTGATCATATGGTTTATAAAGGTTCTCACTATGAAATGCCTTTTGATCTGTTTCTGGAAAAGCCCCCTAAACCTGGCGATTTAAACCATGAAGATGTGGTGATCACAAAGATTCCTCAACTGGTGACCATTGCTTTACAGGAGATGTCAGAGAAGTACCAGGTGCCGGCTTATGAACTGAAAAACCTGAGTGATTTTGATCTTATGGTTGATTTGAAGGCCCTGGCTGCCAGAGAAAAAGACTTGCTTCCGGTGTTTGAGATTTTTGGGAAAAACTACAATGTGGACCTGGAAGATTATAGCTTCAAAAGGGGCGATCATAAAATACCGTTGAACGGATTCAAGCCCGTTTCAGACCCTTATGGTGACCGTTACGCTTACATTGATAGTGGTACGCATCAATTGGTTAAAATTGATATAACTACAATTAAAGAAATGCCCCCTGAGCGGGTAGTTAAAATTGTGATCCCGTCAAACGATCGCCTTGATGCTTATTACGTAGGGAAAAACAGGGAGCCTGACCTAAAAACCTACCTGCTGTCCAATCCGATATTAACCGGACAGAAAGCAAGGGTCATACCCCTTAGTCAGACTAATATTCCTGCGATCGTTAAATCTAATGTTAACAATGAATTGCGCCAACAGTTTGAGCAGACCCAAAGATTGAATGCGAGAAAAATGAGGCGTGGAATCAATACCTGATCTTTCTGATTTTTTACAAAAAAAATCAGAAAGATCAGAAGAGTACTGTAGCAGATTGTATTCTGCAATTGATCATTATTTAACTGCTAACACCGAAATGATGAAAAGAACACTTCCAGAATATGATATCAAAGGGACAACTTTTATCGTGGATGTAGTGAAAATGGAACTCCGCGAAAAAGAGAACCTATCAAACGTACTTTCCTTTGGAGCGATGTATGATTATAGAACTTACTATATCCTGGATTATGATCCAGTGATAAAAAATTCCAGGCCCAAAGACTATAGCCCTCCAAGTAAGGAACGGCAAAAAGGTTTTTTGCTTGTTCCTCAAATGTGTGAACTAGATCCGGTTGGTGTCGCTGAAATGTACGGTTTGAGCATCGAGCAGGTGAAAGGGAAATGTGATTATGAATTATGGTTGGGTGTTCACGGAGAAAGGCAGCGTATCGAGATGAACTGGTATCCCATGCTGGATATTGATGGGGTTGCACATGATGTACATCTGGAAATAGGCCGAATCCATCTACAGGGAGATAGGTGGGATTTAGGGATTTCGCTGCTCCACGTGCCCGAAGAACAGTTGCGCTACACCTTTTATTACAACGTGAAGACCTTGCAGCAATATTTTCCTAAGCCCAATATAAAAGTTCTACCTAAAGATGTTTACCAGATCACCATTCCCGGCCCTGCGCGGTTGGACCCCGTGTGGTTGGCAAGGAAGCATAGGGTTTCACCGGAAACTTATTTAAAGCGCTATCCCCTGGTGATGTACCGTAAGGCTGAACTGATCCCTTTAGAGAAAACCGAACTCGCCACACTGGTGAAAAATAATCTGGAGAAAAAGAACCCTAAGCAGCACAAAAGAAAGCCCTAATTCCAACACTGCAAAGTTATAGTAAATGAAAAATCCATTGACCCTAAAACAAAAATTATGCAAAGCGAACTTAGCGCAATCCGTATGAAGGACGACTCTATTTTTTTTGTTGATTTTTTAAAGCGGCAGCTAAGAGATGATCTGGATGAACGTAACGTGATCCCCTTAACCTTTGAAATGTATAATGGAAGCCACTATGAATTTCAATATGATCCCGTGCTGCGTAAGGCGTTGCCTGCAAATGCGCGATTGGGTAAACGGGCGAACAATTATCTGGTAAAAGTGGAAAGCCTCACGGAGATGTGTCCTATTGATATGGCCTGGCTGTATGGTGTGTATGTTCAGGACATTGAAGGAAAGAACGACCGGCAGTTTTTTGAAGGCTTACCAGAACTCAGAAAAAAGCAGGCAGAACAAGGTAAGCCGCAACTGCGTTCACAGGTACTTGAAGATAGACTACGGGGCATATTACCGGTAATTAAAATCGGGGTGGATAAATTTAAAGTGAACATAAAGGCGCATATGTTGGACTGCATTACTAAACCCGATGCAGATATCTATTTCGGTCAGCTTAATCTTCAACAAGACCATCAGGAATGCTTTTATGGTTATTGGAATTTAAGCGAAAGAAGATTCGAGAGATATCAGACGATCAGTAATACCAACGAGGTGGCGTTGCTGGTGATTCCCAGAGAAGAAGATCTCGATCCGGTTGGAGTTGCCAGGGAACGCGGATTTGCAGATACTGATCTTTTATGGTGCCATCCCCTCCAGATGCAGATGGAGGCTAAACTGGAACCCTTGTCTGAAAACGCAAAAGAGTTGCTCCAGGGACTACTTAAAGAAGCTGCTGAACAGGATAAGAAAGTGAAGACGGCGCATAGGAAGGGCTTGCGATTGAATTAATAGAGTAATGGAAAATTAAGTTAACCCTAAGTTTATGAACAACGGTGAGAAAGAAATGATGGTTATTCATGGTGATCTGTTTGAATTTAATTCTAGCAGAACAGAACTCATGGAAGTGGGCCATCCGGAAAATGTACAGGCCATCGGAAGCATCAAAAAAGGAGAAGAAACGGTTTCATTTTGGTATGACAGGATGGCGAAATCCTTACTACCGATGGATTCGATCAGCTACGCTGAGGCTTTGAGCAATGAGTTTTATAAGGTGGACTTTCCGGCGCTCCTGTTGCAAAGGGGGGCAGAACTTCCTCAGAACCTCTTGTTTGTTTATAATGAAAAATCCAGGATGAGTGACAGTGGCTTTCAATATGTGACTGATGAATTGCGGGATCGGTTTAAGGGCGTGTACGCGGAGATGAGAATAGACGGATTGATCTATGATCTGGATTTAGGGAAAATGGAAATCCGGCAGAAGGATGACCCTGAAAAGAAATTCACCTTTGGCCCGGAGGCGATGTACCAGGCAACAGAGAAATTTTATAACACGCAGACCAAGCAACCGGTTTATCTGACCTCCAGGATCGCTGAATTTCCAGAGCATGTGGTTTGTTTCAGCTTTCCACCATTTAAAAACCTTGACCCTATTGGTTATTGCCTGGCCAGCGGCTATCCACCGTCATGGCTGGTTTGTAAATTTCAATGGAATCCAATACACCTAAATATGAGATGGAAGGCACTGGGACAGACCCGTATCCCTGAACTGATAAGGCGTAATCAGATTGAACAGGAACTCCAGGGGCGCGGGAGCAATAAGGAAAATATTTCGAGGCAAAACAAAGCATTTAAGAAATTTAAACGGGGATTGTAAACCATAAAACAGATGCGTAAGATCAACGGCAAAGCACCATTTTCCAAATTGGAAAGGGGTTATCCCCATCAGGTTGTTTTCTTCGGCAATACCCCGTTTGAAATTCATGACCGGAAAAAGAAGTTCGTAGAATTTGGTCGTCGTGAGAATATCATAGATCAACGGCAACTCAGGCGCCGTGGGGACAAATATGTATTTGTGTTTGACCGCAAACAGGGAAGATTGGTCGAAGATCCTGTTGAGGTAAAGGAAGGGTATGAGCAAATTACCGTGCCTTTTTTTATCGCGCAGCTAAAGGCACAGATTTCCGATCTGTGGGAACTGAATCGCACGAACCAGGTATTTAAAGAACTGGGCTACGGGGTTCATCTGGCAGATGCTTACCTCATAGAATGTTACCAGGGAAGGCCGGTGGAATATGATTTGGAAGGGACGATTTTCAGGTTAGATGTGAAACGCGGCTGCTTGATCCAAAAGGACAATGAGCAAAATGTCATAGACTTATTAGAAATGCCCTGTGCGCCGATCAGCGGTTATGAGCTGATGTATGATCCTGGGAATAAAAATATAGATACAGGCGACCCTGTGGCTAATACCTCAAAACTCATATTCTTTGATCAAATGGTAAACTGTGACCCTTTGGGCATGGCAAAAAAATATGACATCAGCATCTCGCGGCTACCAGATCTGGACATGTATTTAAACTCACCGGAAACGGTCAGTTATTGTCAGAAGTTTAACGGTGATCTGAAGGAGATCAAAAGTTTGGAAAAGCCAAATTCAAAAAGGTCGCAAATGAGGCGATAACTAACAACGGCAATTGTGCCACTAAGTGAAAATGATAAGTGATGGAAGATAAGTGGATGAATGAAATGATGCCCATAATGGGCGTGGAACACGACCTGATCGTGTCCAAACAGGGAGATGTGACCCTGGTATACAAAGCCGAACTACCTGAACTCTTTACTTTGAGTAATGAGGACTATGAAGCCTTTCATCAGAACTGGGTGAAAGCAATTAAGGTACTTCCTAAGTTTTCGGTATTCCATAAACAGGATTGGTTTCTGGATAAAAAATTTGATCCGGAATTTGAAGGCAAAAACGATCATGAACCCAGTAGCTTTTTAAATCATTCCAGTAACAGGTTTTTTAATGAGCGTCCGTTTCTGGACCATACCTGTTACCTGTACCTGACTAAAAAGCCCCAGGGTCGCAAGTTAAGCAGTTCTGTGTTTTCAAACCTACTGCGCCCGTCCATTGTGCCTGATCAGACGGTAAAAGCCGGAGCCTTGCAGGATTTTCTGGATTGCTGCGGACAGTTTAAAAGGATTCTGGAAGACAGTGGTTTTGTGAAGATAAACAGGGTTGGCGGAGATGATCTGGTGAGTCACAGCAGAAAGATGGGACTGATTGAGCGGTATTGTTCTCTGGCAGAGAACGAAAATGATCTTTTGGTCAAGGACATCAGGTTTGATGATGGTATCCAGGTTGGAGATCAACATGTACAGATTTATACCCTGGGGGATGCCATTGATCTTCCTGCGTTGTGTGGTTCACGGATCAATTATGACCGCTATAGTAGTGATCGTACAAAATTCAGTGTTGGTTTTGCCTCTACACTGGGTCAACTGCTGGCCTGCTCCCATATTTATAACCAGTTCATATTTATAGAGGATGCAGCTAAAACCATCCAAAAGCTGGAAACAAAAAGGCTTCGTTTACAATCCTTGTCCGCTTACTCGCGCGAAAATCTGATCTCACGCGATTCTACGAATGATTTTTTAAATGAGGCGATTTCAGAAGGTCGTCTGCCGGTTCGTGCGCACTTCAACATCATGGTGTGGACTTCGAATAAGGAAGAGTTGAAAGACCTCAAAAACCTGGTCAGTTCTGCCCTTGCACAAATGGATGCGGTGGCGAAACTGGAAACAGCGGGTGCCCCGCAGATCTTTTGGGCGGGCATTCCGGGAAACGGCGCAGGTTTTCCATCGAACGATTGTTTTGATACATTTTTAGAACAAAGCACCTGCTTTCTGAACCTGGAAACCAGCTACCGCAATTCGGTCAGTCCCTTCGGCATTCGTTTGGGCGACCGATTGACCGGACGGCCTGTACATGTAGACCTGAGTGATGAGCCTATGAAAAGGGGTTGGATCACTTCGCGTAACCGTTTTATCCTCGGGCCTTCCGGGGGTGACCGGGTCATTTTTAATTAAATGGCCCGGTCACCCTTGAACATTGGATCAGGAAAAAGTTTTTTCACCAATCACCTGTGCAGGAGTTATTACGAGCAGGGAACACATATTGTGCTCGTGGACGTGGGGCATTCCTACAGGGGACTTTGCGATATGGTGAATGGTTATTATTTCAGTTATTCAGAGCAAAATCCGATTAAGTTCAACCCATTCTTTATTGGGGAGGGAGATTACCTGGATACGGAAACCAAAGAATCGATTAAAACCCTTTTGGTAGCGCTTTGGAAGTCGGATACGGAGGACTATAAACGTTCGGAATATGTGGCGCTGAGTAATGCGATCACCGGTTATTATGAAAATCTGGATGTCCATGCAGAAATATTCCCTTCTTTCAACACCTTCTATGAGTATGTGAGAGATGATTTTGCACCGCTATTAGAATCGCAAAAAGTCAAAGAGAAGGACTTTGATATCAACAACTTCCTTTACGTGTTACGGCCATACTATGCCGGTGGGGAGTATGATTTTTTACTCAATGCAACGGAGAATTTAAACTTGTTGCAGGAAAGGCTGGTGATTTTTGAAATTGATGCGATCAAGGATCATCCCATTTTGTTTCCGGTTTGCACGATTATTTGTATGCAGGTGTTCATCAACAAGATGCGCAAACTTAAAGGGATCAGAAAAATGATTTTGATCGAAGAGGCATGGAAAGCGCTGATGAAGGAAGGTTTCGCAGAATACATTAAGTACTTGTTTAAGACTGTCAGAAAGTTTTTTGGGGAGGCCATTGTGGTGACGCAGGAAGTGGAAGA
Source organism: Chitinophaga sp. H8 (assembly GCF_040567655.1). Taxonomy (NCBI): domain Bacteria; kingdom Pseudomonadati; phylum Bacteroidota; class Chitinophagia; order Chitinophagales; family Chitinophagaceae; genus Chitinophaga; species Chitinophaga defluvii. The sequence goes on from NZ_JBEXAC010000002.1 coordinate 2,819,993, forward strand.
TATCATCTCTTCACCGATTGTCAAACAGGCGATCATTAACAATAGCGACTGTAAGATCCTGCTTGACCAAAGTAAATATCAAAACAAATTTGATCAGATACAGGATCTGCTGGGGCTAACGGAGAAAGAAAAAGCCCTGGTGTTATCGGTGAATAAGGCCAACGACCCGACCAAAAAATACAAAGAGGTATTTATCTCTTTAGGCGGGGTGATGTCCAAAGTATATCGTACAGAAGTGAGTCCGGAGGAGTACTTGAGTTATACAACCGAACAAACGGAAAAAGTAAAAGTTCAGGAATATGCTGAACGGTTTGGCAGCATCCAGCGAGGCATTGAAATCCTTGCCCGCGAACAGATGGACAATTAGCAAAGCAGAAAGCAGTTAACCCAGACAATGAATCCATGTGTGAAACCAGATCCATTTAAACCTACCCGGCTTGTCAAGCAACAGCAGGTGCCCGCCCGGCAGGGCACTGCCGATGTTCAATTAAAAGAAATCGCTGAACGGCTTGCTGCTCACGGATATACCGGATTTGAGACGAATTGTGGTTTGCCGCTGGACGGCCAGGACCAAAGGCTGGCCTTGAAATACTTCAGTGATCTTGGGCGCGATCGGTCTTGTGATGCAGGTAAATTCCCCCTGGAGGTTAGCCGGAAGAATTATGATATCAAAGGCACATCCTATCATGAAGTGGCTGTCCTGTTGCTTGATTATTCACACCACCAGGGGGTATCTGTAAGCCAGGTCAGCCTGATCAGAATGTATGACTCGCTGGACTATGCTGCGGTGCATGTGGCTCTTAATTCGGGTGAGCTGGTCCCTTTTGACTGGGTGAAGGTAAAGTTGTCCCAGACGGATGATTTGCGGCGTAAAAAGGGAGAACAGGTCATGGAAAAATGCTTTGAAATAAACACGAACCCCGCCCTTAAGAAAAGAAATGGGATGGGCAGGTAACTAATTGGTATCCGTGCAGACGGCGCCTGGAACATGCGCTGGGAATGGGAAGGAGAAGAGGAAGAAGATGGAAAACGATGCAGAAGAATTTTTGAGGGGTGTGAATGATTTTGCCGCAAGCCTGGTAAAAAAAGGATACATCCGGTTTTTTATGACCAATGGCGCTTATCCGGACCGACTTGCAGGAAGCCTGAAGCAATATCTTTTTGCATCGATGATGGGTGAGGAACCTGGAGTGGCTAAGGGGCTTTCCCTTAGAACTTACCTCAGCTGGGAAGGGGATCAAAAGGAATCGGTAGAGGTCTATTTTAAAGTTGGCCTTGAGGGTCAATATAAACTCCTGGTGAAAAGTATGGAGATCCTTAAAATTGACCAATTCCGGTCTGTGTTGGACCGGGTGATGATCGTGCCAATAACCGAAAAAGATATTCCGACCTGCCGTCAGGCATTAAGGTTAATTGATCCCATAAGAGCGGTAAAACCCCGACATAAAATTAGAGTATGATATCAGCAGTGAATTGCTGAAGTGAGGAAATATATATTGAAAAAGGAGGTGAATGTGAAAAAGATAATTGTGATGATGATGCTCCTTGTGGGACTAATTACTATGCCCACTCAAAAAGCACACGCGATCTGGTGGGTGGTGGTCAAAGCAGCGGTAAAAAAAGCAATCCTTGCTGCCGACCTTGCGATCCAGCGCCAGCAAAATAAGGTGATATGGTTGCAGAACGCGCAGAAAACCATTGAGAATGCCATGTCAAAGCTCAAATTGGAGGAAATTTCGGACTGGACAGAAAAGCAGCGGAGTTTGTATAAAAACTACTTCGAAGAATTAAACAAGGTAAAGACCATTATTACCTATTACAAACGCATCAAAGAGATTGGTGAAAAACAGCTTCAATTGGTGAACGAATATAAAAGGGCATGGAGCCTGATTCGTGATGATAAACATTTCAGGCCGGAGGAAATCAGTTATATCGCCCGCGTCTATCAGGGTATACTGGAGGAAACAGTCAATAATGTAGAGCAGCTGACGATGGTGGTCAATTCATTTTCGACCACCATGAGCGATGCAAAAAGGCTGGCTATTATCGGCGCAGCAGGTGACCAGGTGGATCAGAATTACGCTGATTTGAAACGGTTTAATTCGGAGAATTATCTTCTTTCTTTATCCCGTTCAAAAAATGAAATAGAGGCCCGGCAGCTAAGGGTTTTGTATGGCATTCAACAGTAGAGTGATCTAGGCCAGCTATAATTCAATGCCAAAGGAACATACATCAATCTGAAAATTATTACAGGATATGAAAATGGAGTTGAAAAATGTCAAGTATAATGCTGCGCTGACGCGCAAGTGTTATGCCTTTGAGGCAAGGCTTTATCTGGATGACAAATATGTAGCGGATGTAAGCAATAATGGCCTGAATGTGCAGTGTAAGATCAAGGCGAAAAGTGACCAGGATCTGCAAAGCATTAAAAAGGCAGAAACAGAATGTGCTGCAATGACGCCTGCGCGGCAGGCAGAACCTGACTTTAAAGGCTTTTATAATCTGGCAATTTATACCAGTATGCTCATGGTTGGGCATATGAACAAACTTGATATTCAGCGGGCGCAAAGAAAGGTTGATAAAAAAATGGTCAACAGTATCGTATGGGGCAATCTGGAAGAAAGGTTCTGGAATGTCCCGTTTGAAAAGCCCGTGACTGAAATGTTGAACAATGCTGCTGACCGGGAGCTGCTAGTGTATGCGATTAAGACCTACGCAATGGACGATCTGGCTGATGGCGCTAAAATGCTCAATACCAATCTTCCGGAAGACATCTATAAAATGGCCGGGCTTAGTCCAGGACAATACCTGCCTGCGCAAGAACAAAATGAAAAGCCGGAGGAAAAAATTAAAGTCAGAAGGAGTAAAGGACATGGGCTTTAAATTGATATTACAGTAGATAAACTTTAAATCGGATAAATCAAAGTCATGAAAATTGAATTGAAAAGCATTGATTATAATAAATCCCTGAGCGAATCGGCATATGCTTTTGCTGCGAAAATTTACATAGATGGAAAATATATCGCTGATGTAAGTAACCGTGGGAGGGATATGGTCAATACGATTGAACCAATAAAACCTGAATCGGTTGCAGTCTTAAAACAGGCGGAGAAATTTTGTGCCAGTCATTATGGGCAAAGACAACCTGCAGAGCAAGATCTTACCGCCTACCTGTACCTGGAACAATACGTAGATGCCTTAATGCTGGAGCATTTAAACCGAAAGAATGACCAGAAGATGGACAAGGAGATTAAAATAAGGATGCTCAATGGTTTGGTGTATGGTAATAAAGAGGGGACTTGCGAAATTATAAGGTTTAAATATTCGATGCAAGAGATCCTTGCTTCTTCTAATGGACCAGAAGTCCTGCTACAAAAGTTAAGGGAAGAGGTATTGCCGGAATTAAAAAAGGGGGACAAATTGTTAAATACCAATGTTCCTGAAGCGCTGATCCTTCAGGCTGGATTTAAGCCTGACCAATATGTGAAACCGGGCTTCACGGAATCACCCCAAAATAACATTAAGCCTACGGTTGCAGTCAGAAAAAAGCCGTGGCGCCTTTAAGAAAATGAGCTGCAAGAGTTACCCTGAAGTGAACGTTTAACCCTGGAGAAGAAAAAGTTATAGAGAACAAGAACGATGAAAAAGATCTATCAATCTATTGATGAACTTGTGCGGTTTTTACAGCGTAAAGGCTATGATGGCTTATTTTTCTTACAGGGAAAAGGGCCAGAGAAATTGGAGGATTTGCTGAAAGGCTATATGGATATGGCTATTGCTGACCCGATGACGGTTGCGCTTCCTGTAAATGTATATTCGATTACCTCACTGGCAGATCAAAATGGTAAGTATAACCGGTGTGTACTGGAGATAGATTATAATTCCAGGGATAAAGTTCATGTGAAATTCTATGAACTCCAGTTGATTGGTGAGGGTGAAAAGTACCCTGTTTTCCGGCATGTGCATGAAATAAAACACCGCTCCGAAATACCAGAAAAAACGAATGGGATCAAGATGGTCGCCAAATCCATCACCCGAAGCAAAAAGAGGTATAGGTATTAGTTCGCTTGTCAGCATAGGGAAAGATTCAAAAAAGGTAATAAAATGCTTAGGAACAGTGAACAGCAAATTGATGCAATTGTAAAGGGAATTAAAGCAAAGGGCTACGTTGGATGGTTTTGGGAGAAAGGTAGAATTGTAGATCTTTCCGAAGCGCTGACTAATGTTTGTATACGGGGATTTTCATCCTTACAGTTGCAAACCTTTGTGCAGTTTGAAGAATCGGATACAAAGGCCCTTCTATGCAAATTTAACTTTGAAAACACGCGGCTGCATGGAATTCGTCTTAGACAGTTCACAGTTGAACAACGTAACACAAATCAGGCAAAATTACTGGTCGCACATACCATTAATATTAATCGCCTGTCAGATATACCCAATAAGCCTTCTGTTGTTGAGCGGATCAATGGTCCTAATATGAGGGTCAAAAAATCGCGTTACCGGATCTAGTAGAATACAAATGGAGTTAACCCTAATAGGATAAATAATGATTGATGAAAGACATGTAGAAAACTTTAGTAAACAGTTTGTTGAAAAAGGTTACGATGGAAAATTTTTTGCATTGAACGTGGAGGAAACGGATTTGAAGAGGTGTATGAATGCCTACCTGAAGTTTTTTTCTGGGACTGAAGGTTACAAGAATGCCTTTCCAATGACCTTATGTAGTTATGTTGATGTGAATGAACATAACCCCCGATCCCGATATAGCCTTTGTGTATTCGGAGTGGATTATGACCAGGTGGGTGGCTTGCATATCTCTTCCATGAAAGTCTATCAGCTATCAGATCATAAAATGAAGGTAGCTCATATGATCTCGCAGCCCTGTCCGGTTAATGCAATTCCATATAAAAGTGAATTACAGCACATGGCTTATCTGCCTGAAAAGCTGTTTGATAAACTGCCTCAGTTGCCTGTAATCAGCGCTGAACATTTGGACACATTTATCCGGATACTAGATGAGAAAGGGTATACGGGAAAGTTCATGGCTCCTGATGTCCCGTATAACCAACTGGCCCATACAATGCTGGCTTACCTGAAGGAAAGACCGGTAGGTATTGACAATAAAAACGCTTTCCCCGTGTGGCTGCAAACCATAACTCAGGGCAGCTTGATCACTGATCAACGAACGGTTTGTATGATGAAAGTACAGTATGACCCAAATAAGGGATTTTTTCCCGATCAGTTAAGGGTGATACGTTTTGACATCCGCAAAGGTGTCTCGATCAATGAAGTGGTACCGATTCTATTAAAATCAATTAATGATATGCCAACAGCGCAAAAAGCAAATGCCTTAGCGCTTAAAAATCAAAAGACAGAACGCAAAAGAAGAGGGCTTAAATGGTAAGCCATTGATATTGAAATATTGATCCCTATTCCGTTTAACCCCAATATCATGCTGTTTAGCCGAATGGAAAATTAAGTATAGAGTTAACCCCGTGAACATGAAAATTATCATAAGTATATTATGTCTGGTGACCCTCATGGTTTTACCAGCCAGGGCACAGTTTCTCGGTGGTTTTTTTTCGCAGAAAAAAGAAAACCGGAAACTGTTGGGCCTTCAGATTGCGGCCCTTGAAGTTTATAAAAGTTACATCAAAAAAGGGTATGACATCATCAGCAATGGTGTAGGTATCATCAACAAAATCAAAACTGGAGATTTTAACCTTCACCGCGATTTCTTTGGCGCCTTAAAAATCGTCAACCCTAAGATCAAAAAATATGCAAAGGTAACCCAGGTGATGGTGATGAATGTGGAAGCGGTGACCCGTTTGAAGCAGGCGGGTAAACTTGCCCGTTCCGAATTAATTGGTAGCGCGCAAAGGCAATTTTTACTTCAGGTAATAGATCATCTCCTTGAAATATTGGCTGGGACAATTGATGAACTGATTGCCATTATAACCGATAACCAACTGGAGATGAAAGATGATGAAAGAATAGCCAGGATTGATAAAATATATATCCAGGCGCAAGAGCAGTGTTCCTTTGCCTCGGAGTTTGATGACCAGTTGGAACTGCTGGTGCAGATGAAAAAGAAAAAACAGGCTGAGATCCGTGGAAGCGAGTTCTTAAACGGTATAGAGCAACCTTAGCCACCTGTGCTTAAAGGCTTTAAGACAAGATTAGTGAACGTGAAAATGTGTAGTGATGAAAAAGATTTTGTTAGTAATACTGGTATGCCTGTCAGGCAGCCAGCTTCCTCTTCGGGCGAATGCCCAGGCCGCAGAGGCCGCCCAACTGGCGCTGAACATCGAAAAACTTGCGCAGCTAAAAAGCATCCTTACCACCCTGGAAAAAGGATACGTGATTGTTTCCAAAGGATATGGAACGGTTAAATCTTTAACCGAAGGAAATTTCAGCCTTCATAAGGTTTTTTTGGATGGTTTAATGCAGGTTTCTCCTGCGGTAAAAAAATACAAGAAGGTAGCCACCATCATTGAATATCAAATTCAATTGATCAAAGAATGTAAGATCGCCGCCAGGCGTTTTACCGCGCCAGATCTTTTTGGTTCATCGGAGATCAGTTATATGGTCGGCGTGTTCGATAACGTTGCAACCGGTAGTTTAAAAAACCTCGATGAACTTGTCAATGTGGTCACGGCAGGATCACTAAGAATGAGTGACGATGAGCGGCTCAGCAGTATTGATAAGATCTATGCGGACATGGAGGACCGGCTCACTTTCGTGCGCGAATTTGGTTCGAGCTGTTCTCTGATGGCACTCAGCCGGAGTAAGGCGAAAAATCAGGTCACTGGTATGGAGCGATTGTATGGCATTCAAAATTTACGCTGATGAAAAAGTCTATGTTATTGAGCATGGTACTACTCTTTTCATTAGTGCCACTGATGAGCTATGCAGATGGTGGGGTTGCCGATAACCTGCACAGTATGCAGGATGTATTGAAAGATCTGTACAAGGAAATGATGCTGGAATGCGAAAAACTCATTGGCGTATCCAGGGGCATAGCTGCATTTGCCGCCTTATTTTATATCGCTGCGCGGGTATGGAAGCATCTTTTAAATGCTGAGGCCATTGATTTCCACCCTTTACTCAAACCTTTTGTGCTGGGGTTTTGCATCAGTTTTTTTCCACTCGTCTTAGGGGTGATGAACGGGATATTAGATCCTATTGCTGATGGCACAGGTGCGATGGTTCAGGGATCAAATCAGACCGTAAAGCTGTTGCTGCAAAAGAAAGAAGCTGCCATTAAAGAATCACCGGTATACCAGATGTATGTAGGACAGAATGATGCCGGCGATAGGGATCAGTGGTACCGGTACACTCACGGTGGAGAAGATCCGAAGGGAGAAAAATGGTATGAAGGTATAGGCAACAGCTTGAAATTTGCCCTGGAAAAGGCAACCTATAAGTTTCAAAACTCCGTGAAGGAATGGATGTCGGAGATCCTTCATGTACTGTTCGAGGCCGCTGCACTTTGTATAAATGCTTTGCGGACTTTTCAATTGATCGTGCTGTCCATCTTAGGCCCACTGGTCTTTGCGCTTTCGGTCTTCGATGGTCTTGGACATACCCTTGGGGCGTGGATTGCAAAGTATATTAATGTTTCGTTGTGGTTACCGGTTGCGAATCTATTCGGGGCAATCATCGGAAAGATCCAGGAGAACCTAATTAAAATGGACATCGGTCAGATTCAGCAAACCGGGGATACTTTTTTCAGTCCTTCAGACACGGGGTACTTGGTGTTCTTGTTGATAGGGATTGTGGGCTATTTCACAGTTCCATCCGTTGCAGGTTTTGTGGTAAATGCAGGAGGCGGAGGTGCGATGGTACAGAAGCTCACTAGCCTGGCCATGACCACACCAGGAAAAGTGGGTGGTGCAATGGATAAGATTGCCGATATGCGACAAAACTATAATGAGGGGAAAAGCGGCAAAGAATCCGGTACAGGTGTGGCAGGCGCAATGGGTCGTTCTATTGGACACAGCGCTGCTTACATGATGAGCAAAATCTCAGGTGGCAAGGAAAAAAAGTAAGTGTATTTCCCAGGCATATAGGTAAGAAAAGGCCGATGCCAGCTAAGTTTAGAATTATTGTCATTTGATGACAAGAACAATGTGAAAACGATAAAGTGAAAATGAAATGTTCAAGAAAATGCAAAATATTGACACCACCTTCCGCTACATCAGAATGTTAGCCGTAGTGGTGGTCATTGCTTCAGCGACACTATGCCTGTTTACGGTGTACAAGAGTTATGATCTGATTAAGAGTAAAAATGAAAAAGTTTATGTACTGGTGAACGGTAAGGCGCTGGAAGCCTATGCCAGCGAGCGTAAGGACAATTTGCCTGTTGAGGCACGAGATCAGGTAAGGGTGTTTCATGGTTTGTTTTTTAACCTTCCGCCTGATGATAAGGGTATTGAATCGACGATCTCCAAAGCCTTGTACCTGGCCGATGAATCTGCAAAGAGGCAGTATGATGACTTAAAGGAAGGGAATTATTATTCCAATATCATCAGTTCGAATATCAATCAAACCATTAAGGTCGATAGTGTACTGCTGGATATGAATACCAGTCCGATCAGCTTTCGTTGTTTTGCGGTCCAAACCCTGACCAGGCCCTCATCGATTTTAACGCGAAGCCTGGTCACATCCGGTCAATTGCGCGAAGTTTCGCGTAGTGAAAACAACAGTCATGGCCTTTTGATAGAACGTTGGAACATCCTGGAAAATAAAGACCTCAGTGTTAACCCTCGTTAGCCTATTGCTGGCTAATGAATAACCCAATTAAAATGAAATCCATTCAGACAAAAAAATCCGGACTATCGGAAAGAGTTTCCATTGGTTCCACAATTTCCGGGCATATCCACAGTGGTGGTAAGGATAAAGGCAATAGGAAAAATGTGCTTTTAATTGTCTCCCTGATTATCGCTTTAAGTAGTTATAACATCTGGCTGATCGTTAGATGTTTCTATGCTCCGGCTGAGCAAAGCCTGAACATCAAGCAGATCTCTACTCCACTTAGCAACAATCCTTTTGAAAACAAATGGTTTGATACGGATATCGACCAGGTATCCCATGCAAAGATCATGGCATTTAAGGCATATATGGACAGCCTTGCTCAAAGCCCAAATGGTCGTGGTGCGTATGAACGGATACTTTCCCAACGACCTGGGCTGATGGATAGCCTACTACTGTATCAAAAGATGCTTCCCATAGAAAATCCGGCTGCAAAGGAGCAACAAAGAAATGAAACAACCCCAAAAAATAATTGATATGAAAACGTTAGAAAATAACCCTGAAGAAAAACAACGTAAGTTTTTACTGTTCTTGCCTCTGTTGACTGTACCCTTTATCCTGTTGATTGCCTGGGCCTTTAGCAGTAGCCCCAAAGAGGAAAAACACAAACCAGAAGATAGTAAAGTGAACATGGCCTTGCCCGACGCCACATTTGATGGTGACAGGCCACAGGATAAAATGAGTTTTTATGCCAAAGCGGAAGCTGACAGTAACCGTCGCAGCGAACAGAATAAAAATGATCCCTATCTAAATTCTGCACCAATTGCTGGCGGATCAACAAATTTTAATCCTTACGGGCCACAGGGTATGAACCCATCATTATCTACCATGCCTGGTTATACTGATCCTCGGGAGGCACAGATGTACCGTAAACTGTCGGAGTTGAACACTGCATTAAATCAACCTTCCCCGGTTGCAGCTAACCCATTTGGTTTTCCGCAATCATCTAACGGTGCCTCCTCGGTGAGTAAAAGTGATTTGGACAGATTGGAAAACATGATGGCGATGATGCAACAAGGATCGGCCTCGGGTGATCCGGAAATGCAGCAGATCAACTCCATGCTTGAAAAGATAGTTGACATCCAGCACCCTGAACTGGCAAAGGACAAACTGAAGAATGCTTCCGAACAGACAAAAGGTAAGATCTATGCAGTGACGGCAAAGAATGACGATAATGTTGTCACAGTGATGAATGCTCCGGTAGCAAAAAAATCAAAACAGCCTACGCAGGCAGATTTTTATAGTCTCCCCGAATCTGCCATTGCTGAACAGGCCAACACGATTTCAGCAGTGGTGCATGACAATCAGACCATAGTTTCCGGGTCTATTGTGAAAATGCGCCTGACCAGTGATATCATGATCCGCGGTGAACTTGTTCCTAAGGACAACTTTGTTTTTGGACAGGCTCAGATTAATGGGGAGCGGTTAACCATAGAGATTAACAGTATCCGCCACAATGGTTCCATTTATCCGGTGAATCTATCTGTCTGTGATATGGACGGGATGCAGGGTATACACATCCCTGGCGCGATCACCCGGGATATAGCGAAGGAAAACGGGACGGATGCTTTACAGGGCCTGGGTATAAATAGTTTTGACCCCAACCTGGCCACCCAGGCGGCTTCGGCTGGTATTGAATTAAGCAAAAACCTGATTAAAAAGAAAGTCAAACTGGTGAAGATCACCTTAAAGGCAGGTTATAAACTACTGCTAAAGGACGACAAACAGGAGCAAATCAATTAAGTATTCATTATAAACATTGTAGAACATGAAAGAGTGTGGAAGAGTGGTCCTGTGTGTGATCATGTTGTTAACCGGGCAGATGGTGCGTGCCCAAAATTTAGTGACTGAAGTAAAAGCAAAAGTCATCCCAATGCACCTGGAAATTTCCAAATGGAAAACCACCAATTTAATTTTTCCTTATGCCATAAAATCGGTGGACAGGGGACAGCAGGATGTGATGGTGCAAAAGGCAAAAGGGGTAGAAAATATCCTTCAGGTGAAAGCTGCAAGTGATACACTGAAAGAAACCAACCTGACAGTGGTTTGTTCTGATGGAACACTGTATTCTTTCATTGTCCATTATCTAGCCAACCCGGCCCAGTTGAATTTTAGTTTGGGTAAGGTGATTGCTCAAACTCCCTGGGCACTTTTTTCCTCCGGGGACAACAATGAGGCTAAGGTAAACGATTTGGCAACCTCCCTGGGACATAAGCAGCCGATAATCAAAAATATCCGCGCTTCTGCCAGTGACATTGCTTTACGCTGCATTGGTCTTTACATTAAGGACGATGTAATGTACCTGCAACTTGAATTGGATAATAACAGCACTATTGGATATAACGTAGACCAACTCCGTTTCTACATCCAGGATCTAAAGAAAGCCAAACGTACAGCCTCTCAACAGTTACAGATTACCCCTTTGTATGTATCTGGAAATTCTACGGTGATCGGTTCGCGATCCTCGCAGAATATTGTTGTCGCTGTTCCCAAATTCACTATACCTGACCAGAAAGTACTGGTGATCGAAATGATGGAAAGGGACGGGGGAAGAAACCTGCTCATCCGAATCCGGAACCGTCATTTAATGAATGTAGTACAGCTTTAACGCTACCCCAATAATAAAATAGGACTTCTGCCCAGCAGCATTGTCGAGCTGGTAGAAGGAGAATGTTAACTCAAAAATTTAAGAACATGGTAATCGAGAAAAATGTGAAGTATTTGCACGACAGAGTGAAAATGACCGGTTTTGGTGAAATCTATGAAGCCGAAATCAGAGAAAACATCGGCAAAGGGATGGATAGTTTCACCATCAACATTAAACGTGATTTTGGTGATCAGGACACCAGGGATACAACCGAATCAATCCTGCATTTCAATAAGGGGAAGGAAGGCTGGTATCATTTTAACTCGTATGACACCCGGATCATCAACCGTCCTGATGACATTGCGGCCTCCACTTGGGAATCGGTTAATATCGACCACAAATTCAAAAAGAACACTTACACCTTAAAGGAAATGTACAACCTGAAATTGGGTGGATCGGTGGAAAAGGAAATCACCTACCTGAAAAAAAATTCGGCTACCGGTGAGGAGTCTGAGGTAAGTTTTACTGGTTTTAAAAAGGGGGATCACAGGGAGTTGAGTAAGTATAAATCCTATCCAAAGAAAAACTTCTCCTGGCCTTTAATGGAAAAACAATTGCGTGATTCCCATGCAATTAAAATGCTTAAAGATCCGCAATTGGCCGATGGACTAATCAGGTCAATGAAAAAGGGCAACGTTCAGAGGGTCACCCTAAAAAATGGAGAAACAGAAATTGTGCGCTGGATTGCTGTTGATGCGGAATTTAAAAAGATCGGGATTTATGACACAAACCCGCGTGTTTACATCTCCAATCAGGAGAAAGAGGCAAAAAAGCTGGAGGCAGCTGCGCGTCAAAATGCCGCTGAAAAGGAAAAAATTGAACTTGGTCTTTCCCCGCTGCCTAACCCGAATGTAGAACCGGAAGCCAACAAAGAAACCAAAGTGGTTCAACTCTACCCCGATGGTCCTCCCGTTGGTATTGAACCGCCTAAAAATGGTCAGCCGGTGGCTGATGTTAATCAAACGGATATTGTTACGGGAGAAAAAAAGGGAAGCACCTCACGTAAAGCCGCCGATAAAGTGGCGCGCCCGGTGAAGCAGCTGAGCAATAAGGGTGTGAAATCCAATAAAACAACTCCGGCCAAAAATAAAAAAGCCGCACATAAAGTTTAGCTATGGAACAAAGAATCAATAGGGTACATCAAGCCCTTGCGGCCTGGAAACAGATGGAGGAAAATAATGTCAATTTGTTTCCGCCATCTGTTATGGCAAGCACAGAATTTGCGAAATTCAGGTTAAAGAGATTAGATGAAGTAGCTGCTAAATTATCTTTAACAGCTACCCCTGATGAAAGGGATAGTCTTAAAATACTGGCCATTGAGCGCAAGGCTCTTCTACGTACAGCATATCCAAAAGGCAAAGGCTTCCAAAGGTTTTTTACTTATTTGACCAGGCCATTACGATTTGCATTTGTTCAACATATTGAACTACGTAAACAGGACCAGAGACTTGCAGATATTCAAACCCAAATGCAAAAGGCAGGCTTTGGTGCGTATGTGGCCCAGGTATTCAAAAAGATCAGGGATGGAGAAAATACTTTCTCCATCCCTACCAATGTAGTCACAAAGCAGAATGACCAGGTACATTTCAACCTTAAATTTTCCTTTGATCAGCAGTTAGGACATCGTTTTGACAGTTACCAGGCCGTGTATCGCAACCAGCTCAATCCTGGAGAAGTTCGTCAGCATACTTTTCAAATTGGTGATGATGGTTTAACCCATGTTAAACGTGCTGAAAACCTGATCAGTGGAAGGGCTATGTTAGATACGGTTACTGAAAACGGCAAGGTGGTACAACGCTGGACCAAACTGGATAACATCCAGGACGAGCGCGGGAATTATTTGACCAAATATGTGTCCGTTAAAAACTTCGATACCAATGAACACTGCCGAAAACTACCTTTTTGGAAAGAACTCAATCTGTATGATCAGTTACGCATAGTTGGCTCCCTTATTTCAGGTCAACGGGCTGCGGTAAATATCGAACGTCAGGGAAAACCCTTATCGATATATATAGAAGCTGATCCAGAACAATCCCGTGTGAAACTTAATGATGAGAAAGGAAAACCTATTGACCTTAAAAAACTCTATGCAAACCAGAAGCCCGAATCCGTATCAACCTTGCATTATCAAACAAGACAAAATAATTCATTAGCGCCGCAAAGTAGCACTAAGGCAGAAACTGTCCGGGCGCAGTATCATAAGGTAAACCAGGCTTCGGTTCCTCAAAAAAAACGGGTTTCTAAAACTGAAAAAACTGATGCAACCAAAGCCGCATCCAGGTTAACAGGGAGCAAAAAACAAGCGCCTAAGAATAATGCTGTGAAAGCAAGAAAAACTAAATCCAGATTATCACATTAGAAACTTAATTATGGACCACCAGCAAAACCTGCTCACTTTTTTTTGTAAGGTAGTTAGCGATCCCAGGATTAATAAAGCACATATGGCTGTATATATGGCTCTTTTTTACTTGTGGAGCAAACAGCAGTACAAAGGATTTCTGTCGGTCTATAGTTGGCAGATCCTGCCGATGGCTAAAATATCTACCAGCGGGACGTATTATACGATCATGAAACAACTTGATGAATATGGTTATTTGAAATATCACCCGTCATTTTATCGCAAGAAAGCGAGTCAGGTGGATCTGGAGGCCATTAATGTGCATAGTTATTAACCCATTTTAGAATGAAAAATAATTTACAGGAAATTTCCGTTGCATTATATGAACTGGGATTAGCCCCACTTTCATATGCAGAAAAGGAACGTTATATAATTGATCCCAGGACGTCAAATTTTGTCATACTGAAAAGGCAGATCGAGTCATTAGGATTTGGCGATGTCCTTGGTGAGAGTTTATGGCAACAAATGAGAGATGGAGCGACAAAAATAAATCTCCCTTACCGGACATTGATCGGGGAGGATACTGTAGCATGTGAACTCCAGTTTACCAGGTCAACGAATAACAATTATTTTTTTAACCAATATACTGTTCGCTTGCTGGGCACCGAACAAAACACAAACTTACCTTTCAAAAAGCAGACAATTCCTGTTGAATACTACGATTGTGCCAATAGAAGTCTTTCTTTAGAAGAGTCCTATAACCTTTTAAAGGGTAAATGGGTGAAAAAGGATGTGCTTTATCCTGATGGGATCTATTATAAAGATTGGCAGAGCTATGATTTTACAATGGTTAATGTTTCGGGTAACTACCGCCTTCAACTAATGGGCAAGGATAGGCTATTTTCTACTGAACAGGCTATTGCCTCATACCCTTTAGCAGATTATGGTAAACATAAATCGATCGGGGAATTGTGTCGTTCTTTAGACCGTGGAAATGTGGAGGAAATCAATGTTGTTTTAGCCATTGGTGCAAGAGTGCGATTGAAAGTGGAGGCTAATCCAGCATCTGGAAAATTGAATTTTTATAATGGAAACCGAAGAGCAATTCTTTCTAGGCAGGGGGAACTGGTCACTATGTCCGTGAATAAACCGGCATTTAAACAAAATCTAGATTTACCTGGTGAAAGAATAATTGAAGATATGAATAAAAAAAAAGTGAGGAAAAGAATCAAGAGATAGCCTGCAACAAAAACGTTAAAAATGCAGATGATTGCTGAATTTTTACTACCTTAAATTAAAACCTTTTACGATGAAAAATAAATTCTCAATAACAATTTTTGTAACCTGTATCCTTTTAGTGGCAACCGTTTTTACGGTTACAGCACAGGATGCACATGAAATAAAAATATCAAGTCCGTATCCTTCCTTACCATTATCGGATGTGAAAGCGTCGGGCAATCAAAAAACTGGAATCGTGGAAATAACCATGAGTTTCAAAAATAATTATTCCAAAAGTGCCGGTGTTTCACTGGCAATAGGTGGCTTTGATGACCTGGGCATAACAGATTCAAAGGGCATAAAATACAAAGTGTTTACGCAAAAAAATGCAGTAAATACTAACAAGGGTTTTCAGAATATATCTTTTGTGCAATTTGGGGATAAAAAGTTTAACTGGGTTGCAACCGTTAAACAGGAAATGTCAGCAGGTGAGAGCCGGACTTTGACTTTAAGGATGAAGTCTGAGAATGGGGTAAAGTCTATTGGTAATTTTCATATCCGGTGTATCCTTTCTTTAGACTATGAGCATATTGGAGATAAAATGTATTTAATAGAGAATATTCCTGTGGTTTGGAAATAGACTTCGGTCATCCTTTTTTTGGGTGAGGTGGACATCGAATTTAAAAATTCAGTAATTTCGATAGGTAAAATTTTATAAATGACGCCTTCTCAAAACGTTAGAACAGAATTCAAATTAAATGACGTGGTTAGGGTTGGATTGCCCTGTGGTAATGATACTTTCGTGGAAGTTGTTGCTACACTAAACGGTTTGGGATTCACCAGCTTACTGGCAGACGACACGGATGAAGTTTTGCCAATTTGGCTACTTCCATTTAATGAAGACACTATTCATCCACTTGAATATGGAGAAATATCGTATAATATGTTGAAAGATATTCTTAGAGCAGAAGGCGCTGGAGAACACCGGATCAGGTGGAGAAGAGTGGTAAAACTTTACAAAGGTTCGGATACCTATGAAGAATAGGTGTAGCCTACTTGTCAATATTCCCCAATAGCCTATGGTAGAATAGAATCATCTTCAAATTATCTTAGAGATTTGAGCATACTCGGATAGTTCCTGGACCAATATTGACCTTCGTTCTGTTTTTTGGTCGTCGGATAAAAGATCCCAACTATCGCCATAAAAGATGCCGTTCCATCCCTCCGGATAATTGTCAAAACTCACCAAATGATATTCTTCCAATGTTTGCCCGCATTCTTCTGCATATTTACTATTGTCATTAAGTAAAGCATGAAAATTTGTTCTATTTATGGCTTGCTGCATGTGATATGTTTTAGGGGAAATTAGTTTATGGCATAACGTCAAAAAGGATGGTATTATTAGTTCCTGGTGGTGCATTTACACACCATGCAGTTGCTTTCCCTTCTTCAAGGCTGTTAATTATCTCCTTAAATTTCGGTAAAATTATGTGCTCGATACTTGAGAATGTACATTCATCAGAAGAATGGTTCTCTATTTTGAACCAGCCGACTTGCAAGGGCATCATTTTAATTTCTATTCTAGGATTCATTGCCAATACCTTAATTATATCACCATCCAATCTTTCCTTTATGAAAAAACCGTGGATCAGTTCAATAGGAGGGCCTGAAAACTCTTTTTTTGTCTGAACTTCTCTCAGAGGGACATACCATAGATGTGTAATTGGTTGAACAAAGAGGTAAGATGACTTTTTTAGCAAATGATCATCCATGATTATACATTTTAAAAATTAGCTGTTTTGGACAAATTAATATCAAGATACTGTCTTTTCGATCTAAATAACCCTAAATTCCTGACGAAATAATGCCGTACATCCTGTTCATTGTAAATACAAAATGTGATAAAAAACCAACCCTGATGACAGGGCTGGCTTGGTTGTCAAATTTAGTTATGATAAACCCCTTTTAAAAAAATTACAATAACCAGCCCAGGTATAACTGAAACTGGTTATAATGACAAAATGAGAAGGGCCGGTATCGCACCGAACACATCATAAGAAGAAAAATCGTACAATATGTTTGCAATGCCATTGTGAGCGATATTTAGATGGCTTGTTTCTCATTATTGAAACCATAGATTTAATTTGGTATGGAAAAAATCACGGGTTTGTCGTCATTACAATTAATCTACACTGGATTCTTATAAAAGGTACCAATTGAATGGTTGCATTGAAATGTAAAAAGTGTGGTGCTAATAAATGGAAACGGTGAACGATCTTTGAGATCATTCACCGTTTGGTCTTATAATAGACAATATTAATTTCTTTCGATGGGCACATGCCAATACCTTCCAATTAAAGAAAGTGACTATCAATTTCCCGTCCAATTTTATCTATGGTTTGTTGATCCAGACTTCCTTCAATCTGTGACCAGTTTGAGTCATTTTCATGCTTCAGTATGGCAAGTGTCACTCCATCTAAAACTGTTGCAAAGGAACTATAAACATGCGAATTGTCATCTTCTACCTCAGAAGGAATTACCAAAACATCTACTATGTTACCATTTTCTATCAAATCAATCTGTATAGTGAATGATTCTTTATCTGCTTCCATTATATTATGAATTATGTTAAAATTTAGGTCTATTAAATATACCAAATTTCAGTGCCGGGTGCAAATGGTTTACCAGACATTACAAATTATTTACTGTCAATTGAATATATCCTATAGAGTTTTGAAATTATTTAATAAAAAACTTATATTACGAATCAATTCACCACACAAAGTATTAACCTCTTATAATGAATTATTTTTTTCAATCCATTAAAACATTGTCATATTGGAAATATGCCTTGTTCAGTAAAGACGCCATCAAAACATTTTTCGCGGTTTTAGGTGCTTTTTGGCTTATACTTGAGATGGTCAGGGCTTCAAAAAAATATAACCTGGATACAGTTCCTCCTCCACTTCTAATGTGCCTATTCATAATATCCATCATTATTGTTTTAATTTCTCGTCGTCCAGTAACCAAAATCAAGTACAGGCACGCTGGGAAAGATTTAACAGTGGAAGTAAAAATTGGGAATTTATTCGAGGAAAAAGGACAAAAGGTAATAAGTACCAATACAACTTTTGATACAGATATAGCAAATGGTGTTATTGCGAAGAATAGTCTACAAGGGCAATTCACAGATCTTTACTACCCTCAAAGTATAGTTCCATTAAATCAACTTTTAGATGCAGGATTAACAAATATTGAATCGACTGAATTTAATAAAGCAGCAGGTAAAAATCGTAAATATCCAATGGGTACCGTTGTTAGGATCAACATTGGAACCGAAGTCTTTTACTGGTTAGCTATGTCCGATTTAAATTATGACAACACAGCAAGTACTACATTGGAAAATGTTTTATTTTCTGTAGAAGAACTCTGGAAGTTTATTGCTGCAAAAGGTGAAAATACAACTATTATAGTACCTATGATCGGTAAAGGTCGGGGTAGGCTATCTACAAACAGTAAAAGGGTTATTGCCCGAATCGCCCAATCATTTGTGAAAGCTTCCGAAGATCAGGTCTTCAGTAACAAATTGTTAATTATGATTCATCCATCAGACGCGGAAAATTTTGAAATTAACCTATTTGAGGTGTCGGATCTTTTAAGGCATTATTGTCCTTAACGATTAATCAATCAAACTATATTTAATTCCAATTTATAATTATGGCATATAGAAATGGCACATATGTCGCATTTCATGCGAACGGCACAAATTATCCAATACATTCAGATATCAAGTATTATAATATGATTAAGGCTTGGTCAGAAAAAAGCGACGATGAATTTACAATTATTAATAGTCATGATAAAACGGCTGCCGTCAGAGACTCAAGTTCAAAGGAAACATTAAGAAATAGGCTAAAAGAGCGGCTTAGGAATAGCAAAAACTTAGTGCTAATAATTGGTGAAACAACGAAGTTTGACGACGATTGGGTTCCATTTGAAATTGAATACGCAGTTGATGTTTGTAAAATTCCTTTAATCGTCACCTATGTTGGAATTGAACTCGGTATCCAAAACGCATCGGACTTATCGGCAAAATGGCCTCCATCATTAAAAAAAAGAATTGATGAAGGTACAGCTCACGCAATTCATATACCTTTTAGGAAAACTCCAATTTATTCCGCAGTTCGCCAGTTTAACCATAACAATCTTCCAAACGGATATGGGCTAGGAATTTATTCCAGAGAAACTTATAAGATGTGGAATATTGCAATTTAACCAAAGTGATTTTAAAAATTCTTAATTTATTTATATGAGTAAATTAAGGAATATATTTGCCACATGACGTATGAAGAACTTTGCGAATATTTTAATAATATAGAATTACCTGAAGGGCCTATCTTTTTAAACAAAGCAACTAAAATTACTGATGTACCCAAATTTGTCCAGAGTCATTTGATCTCTATTGACAACAATCCAAATTCGCCCACAGCTAAGGGGGATTATGATCGCCTTATAGAATTGAAGAGGATTTTAGAATTGGAAAGTAGATAGCCCAATAAAATATTACGTATATCTTCAAGAACGTAAAAGGTGGTTAATTTCTTAAAATACCTAATATATAATTATTTATATAA
Organism: Chitinophaga sp. H8; assembly: GCF_040567655.1. Taxonomy (NCBI): domain Bacteria; kingdom Pseudomonadati; phylum Bacteroidota; class Chitinophagia; order Chitinophagales; family Chitinophagaceae; genus Chitinophaga; species Chitinophaga defluvii. The sequence goes on from NZ_JBEXAC010000002.1 coordinate 2,839,644, forward strand.
TGAAAAAGGAAGCATATTTAATAATCCGTATATGTCTTATATCGGGACTTGCTATAATTATATCGGTTTATTTACTGAAAATGCCAGCTTTAATACGAGAATTTGATCTATCAGATAGTGACAAAATTGCTACCGCGATTAGTGGCCTTAGCGGACCAGTTATAGGTTTGATTTCCACAATTTTATTGTATTTGGCTCTTACTAAACAAACTGAGGCCAACATAGAACAAAGGTTGAAAAACGAGAGTGACATAGTAATTGTGCTGTTTAATCAACTTGATCAGGAAATAAACTCTTTTTCAACTACAGAATCCACAGGCTTCAAGCCAAATCAAATTCATGATACGAATGTTGGATTGGTTGGTCTAAGAATTTTTTGCCATCGTTGTACCGAACCAGGCTACAGAGATATTATTATAAATGAAAGTTTTGGATTTCACGCGTTTCAGGAGGCGCCGCAGATAATGATTATTCTTGAATCTTTTTGGTTATTACATCAAAGAATTTTATCAATAGATGAAAAGTCAGAGCTAAAATCAGTATTTGTGCAAAAGTTAAATACCTTCTACAGTATCAAACTAAAAGAACACTTAGAGAGGCTTTCTAAAACATTAGTTGAATGTGGAGTTGAGGACCAACCTTTTCCCAAACGAATTATTCAATTTGTTAAGGATAATGAAGATTAAAAGTATTAAATAGGAGAGGAATTTCAAGAAAATACCTCTCCTATATAGATTAGAATCTCCGTTTTATTTGTCTAATGTGTTCAAAATCAGTATTTAGCGTTCGCTAACCTCCTCAAATCTAAAAGGAAAAGGTTCGAATTTTGTACAGTTGGGACAACAAAAGATAAAAGCCCACTCAATGTATTGAGTGGGCTTTTGGTATTTAAAGCATTCAGGTATTTTCTGTTATCAGGATATATATCCGAAGGCTTTCAGAAACTCCTCTTTCTTGCGCCTGGCCACAGTAACATAGTTTCCATTTTGCATCTCAATCTGCCCGCCATCCCCACGGATATAACGCTTGATGTAATTGAGATTGATAATATGAGAATGGTGGGTACGGAAAAAAGTCAGCGCAGGTAATAATTCCTCAAAATCTTTGAGGGTACGGCTGGCTAAAAAAGGCGGATGATTCACAAAGTGAATGAAAGTATAGTTGCTTTGGGCTTCCAGATGAATGATGTCGGCGGTATTGAAAAAAAGCAACCCATCCATGGAAGGAATGGCGATTTTACTGAGGTGATACCTGGATAATAAGTTTTGCTGCAGGATCTCCAGCTTTTTTTCTGTTGGTTCCTGGGCTTCTTTTTTTACCCTTTCAATAGCCGATCTCAATTCTTCTATGTCTACCGGCTTTAGCAAATAATCAAATGCCGCATATTTAATCGCTTTAATGGCATATTGGTCATAAGCCGTAGTGAAAATAAGGTGGAAGCGTTTATCCTGTAGCTGGTTCAGCATTTCAAAACCACCCATGCGCGGCATTTCAATATCCAGGAAAACGATTTGGGGTTTTAAATCTTTAATCAGTTTCATGCCTGTTTCCCCATCTGCGGCTTCACCACTTAACTGTACTTCGGGGCAATAGTCGTGCAGTTTTTCACGCAGGGCAATACGCCCTTTTTGTTCATCATCTATGATTACAGCTGTCAGCATTATTGTATGTTTAAACGTACCTGTATTTTTGTACCCGTTGCTATGCCATTTTCTTTCAGATCAGTGACCACCACTGAGGCATTAGCCTCTTTGTTGAAAAACCGGACCCTGTCCTGGCTCATTTGCATACCATAGGAATTTCCGTTCATGGAGGTAGGCTTTTGTGCTTGTCTGCCCACCCCATTATCTTCAATGATATATTCAATGTATCCGGGAAATTTTGAAACTTTAATCAACAGGGTACCCTTATTATCAAGCCGGTTTTTTAGCCCATGTAAGATAGCATTTTCAACATAAGGCTGTACAATCAGCGGAGGCACTTTATAATCATCCTGCAACAATAATTCATCAGCCTGTATGGTGGCCGTAAATTTATTTTCATACCTGAGCTTTTCCAGGTCTATATACAGTTGTAATGTGTCCAGGTCTTTTGCCAGTGTAACGGTATGCTGTTTTGAGCTGTCAAGGATATTACGGAGCAGCTTGGCAAATTTATTCAGGTATACGGTGGCGTGATATTTATCGTTACTCTGGATAAGTGCATCAATACTATTAATGCAGTTAAAAATAAAATGTGGATTCATCTGCGCTCTGAGTGCCATCATTTCTGTTTCTGTGATTTTCTGTTTCAGTGCAGCTTTGTAACGGATATTACCGATCCTTTTTCTTATGATCCAAAAGGTAATACCTGCTACAATCAGCAATACACCGATGCGGAACCACCATGTTTGCCACCAGGGAGGCTGAATGATAATTGCGAGCATGGTTGTCCCATTGCTCCACTTGCCGTCACTATTGGCGGATTGTAATTGAAAGTGGTACCTGCCTGGTGGAAGACTGTTGTAGCTGGCGGTATTATTATTTTTATAATTTACCCAGCTATCATTAAGTCCTTGCAGCCGGTAGGCAAACTGGTTTTTATTATGATTGGAAAAATTGTTTACTGCAAACTGTATGGTGATGGAATTTTGATGATGGTTTAGTGTAAGCGTGTTGATTTGAGAAGGCGCTTTATTTAAAGTCCAGGGGATACCATTTACCAGTATTGCAGTTATAAGCGGGTCAGGACTAAAGGTATTTTCCTTCAAAAGTGATGGCTTGAATTGGGTAATGCCACCTACGCCACCGAACAAAAAGGAACCGTCTGTTTCGGTAAGTGTACAGGCAGTGTTGTATTCAAGAAAGGATAGTCCGTTATCCTGATCGTAGTGCTGCATAACATAATTGGCAGGATTAATCCGGTACAATCCGGTGTTGGTACTCACCCAAAATAATCCGGAGCTGTCTTTCTGGATTGCATAACATACATTGGAAGCATTTGCCTGATTAATGCTGATGTGTTTTTTTACTTTTTCTTTTTCAAAATCGTACACCACAATTCCATTATCTGTTGCCAGCCAGAATAAAGTCCCATCGCGTAGCAGATACCTGGTATAAGCAGCCAGCTTTTTCACAGATTCAATTACTTTGAATTTTCCCCTGACATAATCATACTTTATAAGCCCGCCTCCCTCAGTACAGATCCACAGGTTTTTTGATTCATCTTCATAAGTATACCTGCCTATATACGCATACGATTGAAGTAGTGTATCCTTACAGGAATACCATCTTTTTTCTTTCAGGGAAAAAAATACGGGGCCGTTTTCACCTGTGATAAAAAGACTGTCTGCATATTTCAATTTATGCACTGTATAGAGCTTTTTGGTGGTCAACAGATTTTTCTCTTCGAAGTAGCGGAATTGCTGATACTGATTATCCAGCTGCATCAACCCTCCCCAACTGGCTATCCAGAGATTACGGTCGTCATCCTCTGCAATACTGTAAACCGTATTATTAGCTGCCCCAAATCTGGCAATGCCGGGATAACTGTGAAATCGGGAGGAATCCACTTCCCATTTTATAAGCCCTTTGTTCTGTGTGCCAATGAAATGGTGTCCATCCTTGGTTTTAAAAAGGGTAAAAACCATATTGTCCGGTAAGGATGCTGTATTTAATGGCTCATTGCTCAAAGAACTGAACTGGTATTTCAGTGGATCATATTTCGCAATACCTCCGCCGCTAAGTCCACACCACATCAATCGTTGTCTGTCCAGGAACAGATTGAGTACAAAGTTTTTTCCGGGAGTACGGTTATCATATTTGTTGTGCCGGGCAGTTTGTATCGCACCCGAGTGAGGGTTGTATTGTATGATGCCATCTCCCCGGGTACCTATCCATAAATTACCGGCAGCATCTCTTGCAAAGGATCCAACACCGCTGCTGGTTGCCTTAAACAGATGAATGTTGGCAGCATCTGTTACAGGCTCCGTAATATAATAGCATCCTGCTGTTAAAGTGCCAATCCAGAGCGTACTATCATAAGAAAACAATGTTTTTATTTCAGGAAAAGCATGTTGTGGCAGCAGGGGCTGTATCTGATAGTTTTCTTTTTCCGGAATCAGGTGAAATAAATGCTGTGATACAGATACAAGGATCTTCCCTTTATGCAGCACAATACTGCTTACGCCTGCATTGGTTGCTGCATTATTAAAGAAGGTTTGCAGGGTGCCTGTCCGCGTATTCAGCTGCAGCAATCCTTTGTTATAAGTAATAAACCAGTATTCATGTGCTTTAAAGCTGACAATAGTTTTAATAGGCACTGTTTCCAGCGGGCTGGCAGCAGGATACAATTCACTGATCTTTATTAAGGCATCTTTTTCCGGATGATAGATACATGCACCACGGATGGTACCTACCCATAACAATTTTTCGTAAGTGTCGAAAAACAGGGAGGTGATATAATTGGAAGGAAGTTTTTTACCGGTCGGATGCTGCGGTAAAAAAACTTTGAATTGTTTCCCATCATACCTGTTAAGTCCATCCTGTGTTCCAAACCACATAAAACCTGCGGCATCTTGTGTGATAGCAAAGCAACTGTTTTGCGAAAGACCATTTTGAGAGGTGTAGTTTTCAAAAAACAAGTCCTTTGATTGAGCTGTCAATAACTGATAACTCAATAAGGTAAGGAAAACCAGGGAGTATCTGGATAGGCAATTCAAGCAGCAACTTTTATATTAAATTACAACGAATACAGTTAAAAGCAACGGATACCCGGATATTCATTGTGCTACCTTACTTAGCCAGCTGATAATACTTCCTTACTGCTTCGTAATCAGTAAAATCAATAGGAGGGAGGACATTAGCTAACCTGCCACCAGGAACTACGCTATTTGCATAAATCCGGATCACCTTAGCTTGTGCATAGCTTTCTCCGGGACCTGTTTTGTCAATATAGAAATTGACTTTATTACTGACATATCCCATGCTGACACGGTATTGTGTTGCACCACCTATACCTGAGCCGGGAAGAAAATACCAGCGCTCCAACGGTTGATAGTAAAGATATACGAACCATTGTGATCTGTTCATCGTGTCCAGAGTAGTGGTTACCTGTAAATTAACAAATCCGGCAGCCAGATTTTGTACACCATAGGTATATTGTTTTACATTGGCATTACCGGCAATACCCTGAGGACCTTGTGGACCCGTTGCTCCATTTGCACCATTGGCACCGGTAGGTCCTGCTGGCCCTTGCAACCCGGCAGGTCCAGGATCTCCTTTTTTACATGCCATAAAAACGAATAGTAGTAAAGGCAAAAGGTATGCTTTCATATCAGTTTTTTTAAGTGTGTAGTATAATCAGATCGTAAACAATGTAGCTATTGATCAGACAGTTAATGCTTTTTGGATAGTACCGGCTTTTGGGAAACTTCTGGTAAAGTTGCAGGAACGGGATATAATATGAAGGTAAGATTTAGCTGTTCACAGCAATGAATGAGCCAGCGGCGGAAAAATAATCGCTTGCTGGCGGAAAATCACCGGTTTTTTTTGGACGTTTAAAAAAAATGTATAATTTCGCCGTCCCAAATAATGATTGCCCGATAGTATAAAGGTAGTACGACAGTTTTTGGTACTGTTTGTCTTGGTTCGAATCCAGGTCGGGCAACATGCAGAAGACCCACTCTTTGAGTGGGTTTTTTTATTGAAAAATCAACCAGCATAAGATAGTAATTTCCTGGTTACCTATAAAGGACTGCTTTTGCAATCAGCCAGGAAGTGCTTTTGGAAAGTATGCATCTTGAAGAATAAAGCGGTAAAGCGTGCGGTTATTCCCAGTTTCAGAAAGCCCTTCCCAATTGTTCAGATAAACCATAACCGGGAGTTACTGGTGGAGAGATATCATAACAGGAAAAGAGATAACACATATACGATTACTAGCGTGGTAATCCCCATCAGTACCGTTGCTACAGAGTATACTTTTAACATAGCTTTCATTTCCAGGCCGGAGAATTTGGAAATCACCCAGAAATAGGCATCATTAGCATGGGATATCATCATAGAACCACCTCCTAATGCCAGCATGCAAAGCAATCTGCCGGTTTCGCTATCCAGGCCTAAGGCAGGCAGCAGTGGCTGGATAACGGAGGCCGCAGTAATGATTGCTACCGTGGAAGACCCCTGCGCTGTTTTTAGCAGGGAAGCCAGTAAAAAAGGAAATATTATCCCCAGACTACCCAGGTGCAGTGCTTCGCTAAAGTGTTCTCCAATCCTGGTGCCGGCCAATACTGCCCCAAATGCCCCACCTGCACCTATAATCACTAATATACTGCCGGCTTTTTCTACCGCTTCTGTCATCAGTTGTCCGGTGGTATGACGGTCCCATGCAGGTGCACTTAAGAAGGCCAGTATTACGCCAATCAGTAAAGCAATGACCGGATTGCCCAGCAAATGGAAAAGTGTACCTGCGCCGGAGGCAGATTTTTCCATATCACTGAATGCACCTATAGCAATCAGCACAATAGGTACCAATACGGGTAGAAAAGCTTTCCATACGGGCATGTCCGGTATTTCCCGGGATGTATGGACCTCATCATTATCTCCTGCCTGGATTTTACTCCCTGCATAATGTGCCCACCAGCAGCCTACGATAGTAGGCAGAATAGCGACTGTTATCCCGGTGAGGATTAATTTACCCAGGTCAGCACCCAGGATACCGGCAGCAGCGGTAGCGCCGGGATGTGGCGGAATCAGGCAATGTACGGCATATAAGCCAGCGGCCAGTGATACAGACATTGTAATAATGGAAATGCCTGTACGACGGGCTACAGATTTATTTAAACCACTTAATACAATATAACCGGAGTCGCAGAAAATGGGAAGTCCTACTATAAAGCCGGTAATGCCCATAGCGGCAGCAGCAAACCGTTCGCCTACCAGCCGGAGAATAAAAGCGGCCATCACCTGTGTGCTGCCGGTATGCTCCAGTATTACACCAAGCATAGTGCCTAACACGATAATGAATCCAAGGGATTTCAGGATATTGCCGAACCCTTCTTTCATGGCAGTGATGATATCGTTCACCGGCAACTGAACGCCTAGCCCTACTACAAAACAAGCCAGAAACAGCGCAAAAAAAGCGTGTACACGATATTTCGCAGTCAGCAGCACAATCAATGCAATACCTGCTGCTAATGATAGCATTACCTGTAAAAAAGCAGTGGTCATGGGAAAGATTTGTATACACAATATAACAAGACTAATATAATTCCCATAGATAGTAATGGCTTTAAGTTTATTTATTGGAAAAAATAAATTATATATATTTGGCGGGTGTTGTGTTAACTGTTGTGATGTACTGTATAAATGTTTGTTGAAAATAAACCTGTTTCCTTTTAATCAGTTCTAAAATAAAAAGTAAATGAAACAAAAAACGTCAAGTGCTTTTGTCGCAGCGTCCTGGATTGCATTGTTTATTGGCGTGATAGGCTTTAATGTAGGGCTTTGGAATGCCGAAATGCAACTCAATGAAAAGGGTTATTATTTTACCGTTTTAATGTATGGGTTATTTGCTGCCGTTTCGGTACAGAAGTGTGTACGTGACCGTTTGGAAGGGATTATGGTAACGGATATTTACTATGGTCTTAGCTGGGTATCCACACTACTGACTATCATTTTGCTGATAGTAGGTTTATGGAATGCTACACTTTTACCTAGTGAAAAAGGATTTTATGCATTTGCATTTCTGTTGAGCATCTTTGGTGCCATTGCTGTACAGAAAAATACCCGCGATAATCAGGCGGTTAAAGACGCTACACCTGAAAAGGATGCAGAGGCTGCATAAGATAGATCAACTTATGATAAAAAAAGACGGGATAGTGTTTCAAACTATCCCGTCTTTTTTTATGGTGATGAAACAATATTATTTGGTAGTAATTAAGCTGGGCACCCATACATGACCATCCAGTTGCCAGGCCTCGTTTGGTAAAATACGCAGCCAGCTGAATATTTGCTGAGGGATATCACGGCCGCTAGGTACCAGTACTTCCAGGAAGGAAGAGGCCGGAGGACAAATCAGTGTACTAAAAGCATCCCAGGTATAAGCGCCAGGTGCATGTATTTCAAAATCATGCGCCAGCTGGCCGTTATCTCTGAAAATACTCCCACTGCCGTCAGTACAGGGCCAGTACCCGATCAGATAATTTATATAAGGGTGATCATCCGGTATGCCTATCGTACAGGCATTACTTTTTATCGTGTTTTCGTCTAAAGGTGTTCTCCATATATGTACATCTGCAATGTTTACATCTGCTGCCTGGTTTACTGATCCGGGTAAGAAGCCCATGGTTAATGGAGCTGTAGTGTTGATATCACCATGATCAGTAATGTCTTTTTCCTCACCTGGCTTTCCATCCGTAAATGTTTTGGTATATCTCCGGCCGTCCCGCCTATATATGGTAGCTGCTATACTATGCCAGGTACCATCACTGATATCAGCACCTTTTGCCTGAATATTACCACGACCTGTTTTTCCAAAGTTGATCATCCAGTACCTGCTCTCCAGAAACATTACCCAACCGGTAACCCCCCCGTCAAAAGAAGCACGCTTGCCCAAAATAGAAGGGTAGGTGAAATAATAATCGCCATTAGGTCCTGGATTTACTTTTACTTTCATCTCTACTGTAAAGGAGGTGGTATCTCCAAAATTGTAATCATCTACTCCTGTGGTATTAGGCACTGTGGCATTCACCGCGTCCGCGTCCCGGCCAAATAATCTCACCGATTTTCCGGCAAACCGGGTACCTCCAAAGGGGCGGTCAATATAATTGAGCCTGTAATTGGGAGAGTAATAGATCGTAAAAGTGTTTAAGGCCGGATCGCTGAAAATAGTTTTATCATCCTTGGCAGGATCAATAGGATATTTACCTCCTTTGGAAGATGCAATTACTACCAGCCACCGTTCATTTTTGAAGTTTTTACGTGTCTGCATGGCCGTAATGATATCCCCAACCTGCTTATCAAAATGCTCAATAGCCTGTTTGTAAGCAGCACGGGATATATCAAATCCTGCTTGTACCCCGGCTGTTTCTACCGCATGAAACTGCCCCATAATAAGCCCTACACTGTCTTGCTTCAATTCATTTACCACCGAAGTGGTTACCGCATCATCATTGTTCAGCACTTTTTTCTCATCTGCACCGGTCAGTAATTTCTCAGAAAGTCCTGCACTGGCAGTATAAGCTGTAATCCGGTAAGTAGGATAAGCTGCTTTTACATATTTGAAAATGGAAGGGTACTGGTCCAGGTGATTGCCATTATAGTCGTCGCTCACCACTCCATGTTTTGTTTTGCTTACACCTGTCAGCATATCAGCCCAGGAGGAGGCCTGTGTATTTAATGAATCGGTAAGAGTATTCCAGCAGTATAGGGCGTTATCCGTAAGGGTAGTAATGTTGGGCACATAAGCATCTCTTACGGCCTCTCCCCGCGCACCATCCACTATGAGGTAAATAATCTTGGGAGGGCGGCCATCGTTGCCGATACTATCCTCCAGGTTTACCGGTGCTTTTACATAGTCAAATCCTTTATTGCAGGCACTCCATATGCAAGGCAGCCCTGCCAGCAAAAGCAGGTACCCTTTCCATTTTCCTTTTTTAATATTGCTCATTTTAACCTGAATTTGTAAATGAATAAATGTGGATCCAAGAATAGCCTTACTACTTCTTCAGCGTTAACCGCATGATATTACCTACTACTGTACCATCAAATTTGCTGAACGAACCGTATACCGTAATGGCTGTTTCATTGGAAGAGGTAATGGATTCCTGTATGTTATTAATATATCCGCTTGAATAGTCACCGTTATTCAAACTACCGGTGGCATTATAATCTTTTGCCAGTGAACCATTTGGGTTCAGAATCATAAAACCACCCCTGGTTACATTATCATAACGCTTAAATGAGCCTGCCGCTACAATAAGCCCGTTGGATAATTGTTTGGCAAAGGTGACAAAGCCATCTGTAACCTGACGGGGGCTGAAGCTGGCATCCAGTGTGCCATTGGCATTTAGCATAGCGATGTTGTAGCAGGGTACACCATTTACTTTGGAAAAAGTGCCGGACAGTAAGAATTTTTGCGTAGTGCTGTTATACTTGATACTTGAAATAACAGCATCTGTTCCACTGCCGGTATTAAAGCTGGGATCCAGGCTGCCGTCCGGATTAATGCGGGCAATGTTATTTACTTCGGTATTATTGTATTTGGTGAACTTGCCTACAATAATGATTTTGCCATCATTTTGCATGAGTGCATCCAGGATAAAACCATTAGGTCCGGGATAACTTTTCCGGGCCTGGAGATCATAGTTGAAGGAAGTATCCAATGCGCCATTGGGGTAAAACCTCGCTAACTGCCGCATTTCGATGCTGTCCAGCACAAGAGAGTCGCGCTGCTGGTCATAAGTCGGAATATTGTATAGCTTTTTGATATAGTACCGGAAGCTGCCAATAGCGGTAACCCTGTTGTTGTAAATCAGCAGCTTGTCAACCGGCTGATCAGTACCGCCATTGAAGGTAGGAACGGTATCCTTCTTGAGGAAAGTATTGATTTCAGTGGTATCCAGTGACCCGTTGGAGTTTAACTGTGTCATCGAAAAAATAGCACTGTTGCCGCCACTATGGGTATCAAATGCTCCAAAAGATCCTCCTATGATGAATTTTCCGTTGTTCAATTCTACTATACTTGCGATGGTACCATTGGCGGCTTTCCCGGACTGGAAGGACCGATCTACTTCACCATCTCTGGAAGTGAGTACAATGCGGTTGATAGGTTTTACAATACCTTTAGCTTCAAAATCTGTGAAGCTGCCCGTAATGATTTTACGGCTGCTCGACAGCTCCAGCTGATCTATTATACTACCATTACTGCCAATAAGTGCTTTATAGGTAGCATCAAATTCCAGTTTCCCTCTTACCCTGAATTCAGGGCCATAAAATACCTGATCGCCGATTTGTATGGCAACCACACCGGAACTGGCCTGTTCAGGTACTTTCAGTTTGATTTCCTTATCATCCAGGGAAGTTACACTGGCTTTCTCTCCATTAAAAGTAAAAATCAGTTTATCCTTATACGGTAATAACCCAGTTACCTGAAAGCTGACATTGGTACCGGGAAATCCCTGGGCAGGGGAAGGGGCTGCATCTTCAAATTTTACACCCAGGGGTACCTTACCTCCTGCATAAGGATCCGCAAATATCGCTTCCTTCTCCCGGCAGCTGAAAAGCAGCAAAGCGGACAATAAGGTGTATATTATTTTAACAGAATTTTTCATGTTACAACGATTAGTATGGAACTTATTAATGTATGGGCGGTGCGTTATTCTCCTTTGTATATCTGGTAATCATTGACGAAATCAAAAGGCGAAAATCCAAAGAAGAAGTGCATATCGCTCAACACATGAATAACCCCATTTAGTGGTTTGATATTGCTGGATGCAACAGGTGCTTTCGTATATGCCTTCATGATCTGGGCAGGCTTGTCAATGTAAGTGAGATGCAGTTGCCGGTAGCCTACATATTTCACATCGTTGGCATTGCCGTATACTACGCCGATATTCATTACGGTGTTGTTGTAAGACAGGTAGTTTTGCCCGGGATAAGTGCGTAGCAGATCGAAGTCTATCTGTGGATAATCCTTCAGCTCATTGGCGCCTTTGAAAAGATAAATGGACAGATACTTTTTCCAGACTTCCGGTGGCACATCTTCCAGTGTTTTGATCGTATCTTTTCCCAGTGCATACAGGTTCACATTCAGGATTTCTACCGTATTCTGAATACTATGATCTGTAGGTGCAAAGAAGGTAACGGTGTCTTTCGTAAATACATCGTTCATACCTGCCAGCTGGATAATTGTTACCAGGCTGTCAAAGTAAAAGGGCTTTTCCTTCAGGTAATCCAGTATAGTACCTTTATAGTGCGGATCAATGGTACCTGTATCAAGATAATAATCATCTTTTTTGCAGGAGGTTGCCAGCAGTATAACAAGGAAGATGCCTGTTATCCAGCAACGGTTGTTATATATTTTTCTTAGTGTGTTCATAAACATATTTTTTACTGTATCCAGTACTCGTTCAGTTTGATTTTTGCGTTGTTGTTTTGTACGCTGGGAGATAATGGCCAGGTCCAGCCTCCACGATTAAATTGGTCGGGAGTAAGTGGTTTGTTGCACCATTTGGAATCCAGCACACGGCCGGTCCTTAAGAGGTCGTAATAATACAGCCCTTCGCCCATCAGTTCTTTTGCTTCTTCAATAAAGATGGCCTCTTTTAATGCAGGGCCGCCAACACCGCTGTATGGCTGTACACCTGCTCTTTCACGTACCATGTTCAACGCTGTCTTCGCTTCTCCATCTTTGCCCAGTTCTGCCAGTGCTTCTGCCATCCACAGGATAGCACCTGCATAACGGAAAATGATCACGTTGTCATCCGGGTTTACATCCTGCTCGCCTATTGCATAGATATTGGTAAACTTGAGGAATTGGAACATCCCGCTATTGGAATACATATACTGATCAAACCAATAGTCTTTTCGCAAATCAGACTGCCCGTCAGGGTATAACACCCGCAGGAATTCTGCGCGGAAATAACCATAGCTTACTTCATGACCTGCCAATGGTCTTTTGTTGGGATACCGTAATACCAGATCAGAAAATGGTGATACTGCGCTCAGGGTTTCTCCATAGTTGGAGCTTTGCGCTACTTCCAGTAATCCTTCGGGAGAACGGCCTTTAAACAGGATATTAAAATCTTTTAGTGGTAATAAATGATGTACCCCACTTTCTACCAGTTCTTTACCAAGCGTAGCCGCATGTGTATAGTAGGCTTCTTTATTAGCTTTGTCAAAGCCGGCATTCCATAAATTCATATACATCAGTAAGGCAATGGCACTACCCCGGGAAGCTCTTACTGCTCTGAAAGCAGGATCACCGTACGTCCATGGAAGATCATCTTTAACAGCAGCAAGGTCTGCAATACAGTTGCTGATTACTTTTTTCATATCTTCTCTCCCAAGGGCCTGGTTTTCATAGGCGTCTGTGTAATAAGGCACATCTCCCCAAACCCTTACCATAAACAGATAGGTAAGGCAACGCATAAAAACCGCTTCCGCCTGATATCTTTTTACATCGCTGGACGACAGCCCGGGTATAGTACGTTTACCTAATTCAAACACACATACATTGGCTGATTGGATAACACGGTAAAATTCCTTCCATTGGGTCATACTGGGAAAATTAAATCCCCATTGATTCCATACTTCCCCTTCCGGCATCACTTCTTTTACCAGATTTTGTCCCAGCAGATCTATATAGCGCCTGGCGGAAGTATTTGTGTTTTCTGACATTTTTAACATGCCTGAACGTAATTCACCTGCACCGGGGATAAAGGAGGTAGATTGAATTTTGTCCCGGAACTGCCCGTATATGTTACTTACATATGACTCCACATCCCCACGTGATTGCCAGAAGGCATTTCCTGCCAACCTATCCAATGGCTTTATATTCAGGAATTTCTTACATCCTGATAAAGTGGTGCATAGCAATAAGGCAACAAAACAAAAAAACTGACGATTCATGATAGTGCATTTTATATGTCTGTGATATTGCATTAGAATTCTACATTAAGACCAAAATTATAAGTGCGTGGTACCGGATAACCATCTGAACGGTCTTTACCAAGGTCTGTCACGTTTTCAGGATTAGGTCCGGAATATTTGGATAATGTGATCAGGTTATTGCCGGATAAATAAAGCCGCACAGAATTCATCCCGAATTGTTTCACAAATTTCCGGTCCAGGTTATAGGATAAAGAGATTGTATTGAGTTTATAGTAGGTACCTGTTTCCTGGAAAGTAGTCTGATCAAAACGGAATGGATAGGTTTGTGCTGCGCGATAGTAATCAAAGAGATTCGCGTACTTGGCTACATCCCCGGATTTTTTCCAGTAATCCAGATTATCATAGATAATCATAGACTTCTCATCAAAAGGATTAGCGATCAGTTGCATGCGCTCTGCCAGTGCATTATTCAGGATATCACGCAGAATGGTAAATGAACCCTGAATATTCAGAGAAAAGTTTTTATAGCTGAGGTAGGAACTGATACCACCTGTAATGGTAGGCATAGAGTTACCAACCGGCATACGGTCTCTGTCCGTTGTTACAAAATCACCATCTACATCTTCATAATAAGGGTCTCCTGCTTGATAGGGAATGCCCCAGGCAGTACTGTAATATCTGCCGGTAGCAGGATCCAGTGGCACGTCATCATTGGTAGGGAAGGCGCCATTATTCTTAAAGATGTAGTTGCTGAAACTATTACGTCCTCTGCGGAACAGAATATATTGGTTAGTGCCACCATCCACATATGTAAATTGATTTTCTGCATCCGGCAGCCTGGTGAGGATATCTTTGTTGATGGCTGCATTCAGGCTGATAGTCCATTGAAAAGCACTTTTCTTAGACAATGGCCGGAAAGTAAGCATCAGTTCATAACCGTAGTTGATCAGACTTACCTCATTGGAATTGAAATTGTCAAAACCGGAAATGTCCGGAAGCGGTTTGGATTTTAACAGATTGGAAACATCCTTATAGTAAGTATCAAATATCACTTCTACCCGGCTGTCAAAGAAACCCGCTTCAAAACCCAGGTTATATTGGGTAGTAGTAGAAGGTTTCAGGAAAGGATTGGGCAGTTGTCCAAAATCAAGCCCTATACGTTGAATATTGTTGTAAGTACCATTGATGTTGTACTGACCGTAGATGGAGAATAAGTCGCCTGTAGGAACAATGTTCCGGCCCCAGCTGCTACGAAGGGAACCATAGGTGAGCCAGTGTTTCTCTGCCAGCGCATTTTCCTTGCTGAAATTCCATCTCAATCCAATAGAAGGATTTCTGGCATAGGGATCTTCAAACCCGCTGGTAGAAGAACCGTCCATACGATAACTTACATCCAGGATATACTTCTTTTTATAGTCGTAGGAGAATGTACCGGCGAAAGACGCGATCCTGCCATTACTGTAGTTATCCAGTACCCCTCCGCCACGTGAATACCAGCCATCAAATCCCAGTGGGCCCTGAAACTGATCATTCGGCGTTTTTTCCTGCCTTACCACATTGGCCTGAAATCCTTTGGAATAGATTTCATTGAATACGGATATAAAGAAATTATGTTTTTCTTTGATGGACTGGAAGTAGGAAAGGCTGTTCCTGTTGTACAGCGTGTAATTACGGTCGCTATAAGCATACACACGGGAAAAGTCTTTATTAGCCGCTGCAGGCGTGAAGTTATCTTCCGTATTGGAAGAATATTCGTAACTCACACTGGAAGCTGCACTGAAGCCTTTGGTGATCTCAAACGTTGCATCCAGACTGGTACGCAGGTTAGCTGCCTTATTATCATTTTTGGTATTCAGTGATGCCAGTACACTATTACTACTGAGGAAGAATGAAGGTGCGGGGAGGAGAGAGGAGGTTTTCCCATTTTCTGCTACGCCCGACTGCGTCAGCCCGTTACCCGCTCCTTTGCTTTTCTGCCCTAATCCTGCATTCATAGTACCAAATACACGCAGGCGCTTGCTGGGTTTATACTCCATGTTCATCCCCAGGGAGTACCTGTCGAAACCCGTGTTACGGATCACCCCATTTTCATGGTAGTAGCCGAGGTTTGCCTTATAGTTAAAGGTAGGATCACCTCCGCTGATAGATACGTTATGCGTCTGATTGTAAGTGGTACGGAAAAATATATCCTGCCAGTTGGTAGAATTATTGTAATAAGGGTTCAGGCTGTCTGCCAGGAAGGGTGTGTTGGAAATCCGGTATATATCATTGATACGGCCTCCTGCAAAGATCTGCGACAGCCTTACGTCCCGCTCCATTCTTCCTCCGATAGTTGGGCGTAATTTAGGAGGTGTATTCATGAAAAAATTGCCTGTATACCGTACCAGGGGAACGGGGGAATTACCTCTTTTAGTAGTGATGAGAATTACCCCATATGCACCACGGGAGCCGTACAAGGAAGTAGCCTGTGCATCTTTTAATACCTCCAGGCTTTCCACATCTTCCGGCGGGATTAAAGAAAGCGGGCTTACACTGGGTCCGGCCGACTGGAAGCCATATTCAAAACTGGTAGTAGCGTCGATAGGTACCCCGTCAATGACATACAATGGTGAAGTTGGTGTCAGGAAGGCATCATTACCCGCACCGGAAACACCAATTGAAGAAATACCACGGATAAATACAGAACCCCTGAAACCGGGAGCCCCTGTATTGTTCTGGATATTCAGCCCTGGTACCTTACCCTGTAATAATTGCTCCACATTGCTCACCGGAATATCCTGCAGCTCTTTTCCACTTACAATAATAGCAGAGCCGGTTACCACTTCCCTTGTCTTTTTCTGGTAACCGATCACCACTGTTTCATTGAGTTTGTTTTCGTTTACCCGCATACGGATAGAAATATCGTTCTTGCCGGTAAGCTTTATCTTGTTGTCTGTATATCCTATAAAGCGGAATACAAGTATACTGCCGGCATCCACAGTAACAGAGAATACCCCGTTGGCATCTGTTACCCCGATGGCTTTGGGAGGAGTGCCGCCCATGATACTCACACCGATCATACGTTCATTGCTCTCTGCATCCCGTACTACTCCCTTTATTACTACTTTATTTTGTGCATGTGCCAGATATGGCGGCAGTAGCAAACTGCAACAGATCCAAAATAATGCAAGTACTTTTTTCATATCAGAAGATCATTTTTTAGTTTTAAGAAACCGGATCAGTCGTTCTCGAATTTTGGATTGTCTTTGGTAAAATGGATGACCATCTCCCAATCTCCTTTCTGGTACAGGTTAAAGGCATAACTGATGTATGCATCCTGCCGTATACCGCCATATCCTATTCTGTTATATCCAAATACTACCTGTGCACTTGCACCGTCGCCTGTGGTATATTTTGTGATGAGCTTTACCAGCGGGATAGGAAAGGCAACATCATAGGTTACTTTTTCGGGTGTTTGCTTTTTGTTAAAGCCATGTAATAGCTCATCCCATTTGGTAAGATTGAATTTTGCAGGATCTATTACGGCTGAATCCTTGTCCAGGAATTTGAAGGAAAGTGTGTTGCCATCTCCAACCTTGTGGAAATAAACCCTGGTATCAATAGGCCTGATACCTTTTTCAGTGGCAGCACTTATTACATTTGATAACCCGGGATGATTGTAGAATAATTGTGTAATATTCCCGTCGGTCTCTGTTTTTTGTATGCCTGTAACCTGATCAAACTCATAGGGGCTATATGCCTGCATGCGGTAGGGCATTAACCGGAGATTCTTAAAATCTTTTCCGCCGCCTGAATTCCGGACCTCTACATCAAACAGGTAACCGGAGTCGGGTTGTTGTTTCAGTAGCAGGCTATCTGCCATTTGCCACAATATAAACTCACCGGATTTAGGCCGCACTTCCCAGAGCGGATGTTCTTCCATTTCGCGTTTGGCTTCTATTTCGGCCACTGTTTTTTCCTGACCGGTATATCCTTTTTTCCATACCAGCACGGGCATTTTTTTAGTGGGCGCATCTGAAGGATGACCGTCGGCAGTTCTTACATTTACAATTTTGAAATTAAAGGGAAGGCCAGAATTATCCGGATTGAATATACCCGTGAATACTGTGGTTCTTCCTAATATCGGCATAAAAGTAGTAGTAGTATAAGTAGCCTTTGGACTAAACGGGTCCACATCTGTCGGCAGCATTTTTTTACATCCTCCTACCCATAATAATGGTAAAGCTAATGCCAGCGGTAGCAGGTGATATCTGGTGATTTTTATCATTGCATTAGTTATTTAAACGGGTCATGAATTCATTAAATCCTATTACGTGATCATCTTTTAATACATGCACCACGCCGTTCTTCGTTTTCAGGTTAATGGAACTGGTCACTGTGGTAACCCACGAAATGATATACTGGGTACGTTTAGTATCGCTGAAGTTGATGTAATGTGGACCTCCTCCTACGTATCCGGTGGCATCAGTAGCACGTTGTTTGCCATGCATAGGATAGCCGGTTTGCATGCTGTATATCATCAGCCCGTCAGCATAGGTCATGCTGTCGGAGGGAATTACGCCACGGATAATATATTTTTCAAGCAGGGAGTCCAGCTCGTCCCGGTCTACCGTGCCCAGATGCAATGCCTCTTTGCCCTGTACTTGTCTGATAGCGTTCAGATTTTCCATCATAGCTTTAAAACACAGATCAGTGGGCGCAAAAAGAGTATTATTGCCTTTTTTAAGACTATCGCCCAGTGGGGTAATATCCAGTACCTTCAGCAGGGAATCAAACATGCCCTTTTTGGATTGGAGGTATTCGTAAGTACTACCGTTAAATACCTGGGCCTCATTTTTAAAATCATAGTATCCGGAGTCTTTTTTGCAGCCTATCCCCAGCATAAGGCCAGCAATACCCAGCAGGCAGACAGCATGTTTTATTTTGAAACAGCGCATATAAATCTGTTTTAAATTATTTCCAATAAGGGTTTTGCGTAATCAAGCTATTCTGGGCAATAATGTCCTGTGATACCGGCCAGTAAATGCCCCCCTCCTTGATCATTTTCATGAAAGCAGGGTTGTTCTGCTTAATCTTATTATAGCGCACCAGATCATACCAGCGGTGACCTTCTCCTATTAATTCCCGCCTTCTTTCTTCAAAAATTTCAGTGACCAGGTCTTTACCATCTGCTGGATCAAATAATTCCACCTTTCTGAGCGACTTGATATTGTTGAGGTTGGCGATGGCCTCATCCGTATTGCCTAATGCAGCTTGTGCCTCCGCCTGCATCAGCTGTACGTCTTCCAGTCTGGTAAATACCATGCAACTGGAATACTGCCGGAATTCAGGTTCTGAGTTACCTCCCTGGATCACTTTTATCTTACAGAAGATGGGAATGCTGCTGTTAAAATTGGCAAACCAGCGGTCATTATAGTTAGGCTGGCCGGTAATGGTATCGAGATAAAAGCGACCATCATTATATTGATTGAATATTGACAGAATGGAGTCTCTGGGCACATAGATGTCTGGTAGTGCTTTACGTACGATCGGTTCTGCAAGCGTAAGCTCTTCAATATGGCCGGTAAAAGTAGCTTCCACGTGCTCATACAGGAAGTTCAAAGCAAATATCTGATTGGTTTTACGGCCCTGAAACATGCCATTGGGAGCAGAAATCCAGTAGGTATCCGGTTCATAATACATCCCGGATTTTGAATAATTATCCAGCACAAATTTTGAGTACACAGCAGAGTTGGCATAGTTGCCTTTCCAGGCGGCCACATGTGCCAGCACCGCATAGGCGGCCAGCTTTCTTACCAGCGCACTATTCCAGCGTCCTGCATCTTCATTGTAATAAGGCCCGTCCTGCTGAGGATCCCCACTGCTGTAATTATAGGGAAGGTCATTCGCGGCCTTCACCATTTCATCTTCTACAAAGTCCAGTATTTTGTGCTGATCTTCCCGGGGCTTGTTTTCAAAGCTGCCATCATGAGAGCTGGAAGTAAATGGAACATCACCCCATAACCGTACCATATAGAAATAGGCGAATGCTCTTAAAAAACGCATTTGTGCCATATCCACTTTGTAATTCTGTTCAGAATATTTAGGGTCTCTTTCTCTTACTACACCTGCATTTTCCATGAAAATAGTCGTAGCATTTACAACAGCATAGAACCTGCGCCAGTTACTTAACGTGTTGAATAATGGATAAGACGCATTCAGCTTATTGTCTATTAAAGCTCCCAGGTCCGGACGCATAACAGATTTAAAATCTCCCATTCTCAGGTCGCCATACATCCAGTGTGCGGTATTGTCACACAATGCTGCACGGGTAAGGCCATATGCTCCGATAAGCGCGGCACGGGTATCTTTATAGGATTGCCAGAAGTTTTGTTCACCTACTGTTTTAGTAGAATTGATATCCAGCATTTTCTGACAACCAGATAATACTGTCATCACAAAGAATCCAGCACATAATATTGCTTTCTTCATAATATTGAGTTTATACATAACAGTTAGTTCAGTATTAAAGATCCAGTTTCACCCCTACGGTATATGTTTTAGGAATAGGAAAACCATAGCCGGTATCATACCCGTTAAAATCTACCAGTTCAGGATCTCCGCCAGTATATGGTGTTATAGTGAAGAGATTGTTAGCAGTAACATATACATACAGGCGGGTGAAAGTCTTTTTGGTTTTACTTTTTTTCCAGCTGTCTGCTCCTGCAAAATCATAACCGATAGACAGGGTCCGGAGCTTCAGGAAGGAACCATTTTCGAGGAAAAGGTCCTGGTTGAGCTGATAAGGTACTACATCACTCCAGGGGTTATAAACAGGATATTTTGAATAGTCACCATTTTTGGCCCAGAAAGTAATTTCTTTCACACCATTCATATCCAGTGTGGCTTCCCTGTTTATAAAGTCAAACCGGTTGGCTATCTCCTGGTTGAGAATTTTACGGCCTAAGGCATAATAGAGGTTTACACTAAGGGTAAAATTCCGGTAGGTAAAATCGTTATTGAAACCTCCCGACATCAGGGGCAAAGTATGCCCTGTCATCACTTTGTCTTTATCATCTATCACAAAATCGCCATTTGTGTCTTTCCATTTTGGATCTCCTCCTTTCAATGCCAATCCTTTATAACTCAATGGCATACCGTTATTGGGGTTTTTAGGTATTTCTGCATCTGTATTATAGATGCCTTCATTTTGCAACAGCCAGTATTGGTCTATGGATTTACCTACCTGCAGATGACGGTTGCCGATGGTTAATTCACTTCTACCTTCCGGTAAGGCTACCAACTGGTTTTTATTGTAGTTAAAATTCAGGGCGGGGATCCATTGCAATGCACTTTTTTCATTCAGTATACTTGCACTGATAGTGGCATCTACTCCGGTGTTCCGTACGGTCATACCATTGAGATATTGTTGGCTATAACCATATTCGGCATAAGCAGGAACCGCCAGCAGCATATTTTTATCCGTTTTACTGTATACATCCAGTCCAATCTGAACACGGTTCTTCAGCAGGGCCATCTCAACACCGGCATTTAACTGGTCGGCATAAGCCCAGGTAAGCCCATATCCGATATAACCCAGGTTATAGGGCCTGCTTAATCCCGGCATGGCATTGTAGGAAGAGATAGCTGGTTCCGTACTCCATCCCATGTCTACGGTATATTGCGGACCCTGGGCAAAGCGGTCGTAAGCGTTGAGTCTGGGTAAGCGTCCCCAGCTGGCACGGAGCCTGAGCGCGCTAAAGGTGTTGTTATCTTCCAGGAGGCTGTTTTTGATATTCCAGCCTGCAGAGAAGGTAGGGGATACGAACCACCAGTTGTCGGGTTGGGAATTGGAGGAGCCATCTGCACGTAGCAATACAGAGAAGTCCAGTTTATGCTGGTAACTATAATCTGCTTTTCCATGGAACGAAAGCAGGCGATGTCTTTCTTTATCCAGGAATTTATATATCATAAACCGGCTAAACCCTTTGGGCTCCAGATAATCTGTTTTGGTAGGATCTGATTTAAGTACATTGAGCTTAATCAGGTCATTAGGGCCTCTGTAAGCATAGCCGTAATTATATTTATTAGCATCAGATTGGAAAGATTGCCCGCCTTCCAGATGGAGGAAGTGTTGATTATCCCAGTTTTGCCGGAAGTGAAGGGTATTGTCAAAAATGACCCGTTGGCTGAACCCAAAATAATTGGAAACGTAGTTGTTACCCACCAATATAGTAGAAGGATAAAAAACATCGCGCAGGTCCTCATTATAATCAAAGGCCAGCCGGCTGGAGAAATCAAACTTCCGGATATTCATTTTTATCTGGAAGTAGCCGTTGATAACATTGGATTTATTTTTATCGTACGACTTTTGTAATTGGGTAAGATAGCCGTTATAAAAATCTTTGTTGGGAGGTAATGGATTGGTCAGATCGGGGAGGTATTGCACTTCCGCAAACCGGTCGCGTAAGTTGTTGTTACGATTACGTTCCAGCCGGGTGGCATTTATCATGGTGGATACCTGCAACCAGCGTAATGGCATCATGTTGATGAGGAAAATGGCATTATAGCGGTCCAGGTTTACGCCATCTACCACACTGCTGTTGCGCATTTTTCCTATTCCCATCCGGAAGTTGGCACGTTTGGAACCACCTGCCAGGCTGGCATCTACGGCATGAACGGTACTGTTTTTATAATACACATCCGTCCAGTTAGATGGGCCATAGTAGGCCGGATTAGTAGAATCCCGGAGGAAAGAAGGATATTTTTCCTCATTGGCAGGAGTAGCATATTTATCATAAAACGGCCTACGGAATTTATTCTCAAAATCTGCATTTATGGTAGCAGTAGCTGGCCGTTGTACAACCCCAAAATAGGTATTGAAACTGATCACATGTTTACCGGTTTCAGGTGTTTTTGTTCGAATGTCTATGACACCATTGATAGCCCTTGGTCCGTATATGGCCGTTTCCGAAGCGTCTTTCAATACCCGGATAGATGCTACATTATTGAGGTTGATGGCATTTAGCAGATTGGTGGCTGTGCCGATACGATTAAAATCATATTTGCGGATGTCATAGGCAAATGGATGTACCATAATTAATGGAATGCCATCAACCAGTATTAAAGGCTGGGTTTCAAATATGTCTTTATGATTGACATAAGGAACCGCACTGCCTCTGATATACATATTCATTTCTGAGCCAGGCTCTCCGCTGGGTTGTTGTACATAGAGGCCGGCAACATTCCCTTTTAATGCTTCCTGCAGGGAAGGGTTCGGATACATACTTAAGCGGTCTGCATTTACATCACTGCGATACATGGTGTCTGTACCAACAACAAGTGGGAGGGAATCGGCAGTACCGGCAGTGGAAGCCTTTTGGGTATCATCCGGAGCGGTAGTGTCAGGCCGTGGTGTCTGTTGCAGGAATGGATATGCAGTATCACGTGCATATACCAACGAATAAAAGTGAATGAACAGGCACGTTATGGCCACACGTACTAATGAACGCATAAACGTAAATTTTTAAGAACTGACTAAATCTGGATTTAGAATAATGCAGGCAATAAATTGCCATTACACAGCAAGGCTGCTGTGCCGGAAAAGGCATAACATTCCCTGCTGTATTTACGTACAGAAAAAAAGCAAAAGAGACAAACGGGGATGTGACCATTTGTGCATAAATGGTAGTCATGTTCCTTGTTCAGGAGCATAAACGGTGATCCCTGTTTGCTGTTAGAATAAACTGAAGTGGATAAGTATTCCTTACATCATTTGTTCCGATTTTGGTGAAAAATAATAGGGCAATAACGTCTTCTTCCATTTTGTAGAATGGCCATGCTAAAGTCAATCCGGGCGTAAAGTGCTGACGGACGTGAGCTGTAAGTTTGAAATGGTACTGACAGGTTTTTTATTGACGCCTGTCAATTTTTGTGTTACGTGGATTTTAAATCAATTAAGAAATTACTATGTGATTTTAGATATTGGTTATAATACAATTGGTTTGGGTTTAAATACTATCACTGTTCTTTTTAAATTTGGTTGAAAAAACAATCAACAGGGTTTTTCAGGTTGCACTATACTAACGTGGAATACTACTATGTATGTTGATTGTATTTATTGTCATCATGACAAAACCACTATTGCACAAGTGATTCTTACAAATCTAATAAGTCAAATCTAATATTGCAAGTATTTTAAGAAATAATTGAAAATATTTTTCTGATACTATATTCATAAAAGAACAATGACATTTCAGTTATAGTTGAAAGGTGATTTTATAGATTTACTGTCAGAAAAAAATCACACTGTTTTGATAAGATATGATGCAACTATTTGTATGGTGATTCAAATTTGTTTGGTTCCTGAAAGCATTTTTCTTTGTACGTTATGCCGTGAATTAATGAAGCGATAAACCTATTCTATTGCATCTCCGTTTTTTATCACTTGTCTTTATGAAGGAGATATTTTTTTGAAAAATGAAAAATAATATTACCTTTGTACCCCAATTTGAATTGCCCGATAGTATAATGGTAGTACCACAGATTCTGGTTCTGTTTGTCTTGGTTCGAATCCAGGTCGGGTAACAAAGGTCAAAAGTAGCATACTAGCCACTTTTGACCTTTTTTTTTCTTCTATAGGTGTGTAGTTTTTTCTCAAACGTTAGCAAAAACGTTAGCACTTTTATTGCGATTCAGGTATTTACAGGTTGTTGATTTGCGCTAGCAGTGCCTTTGTGGCCGTTTCATTAGTATGCCTGTTGCGCTCGTTAATAAGCGCCACAACGGCGTCTTCCAGCTGTTCGTGCTTATTGGCTGCATAGGGTTCTCCTGCGCCCAGGTTAAGGGGCCAGCGCCTGGCTTCGGCTACTTTTTCCAGGGCTACTTTGTAGCGTTGCTGCTGCAGCGCTTCCATAGCCAGCATCAGTTTCACTTTCCTGTAAAGCTGTCGTCCGTCCGTTGCCCCTTCATAAGGGAGGATATGTATATCCCTGAGTGCTTTTTCCGCAGCAGTATATTGGTTATTGAGTATGAGACACCGGATATAGAGCATACCGGTAATATAGTGCTGTGGTGCGCTTTGTTGATAAGGTGTAATGGTTTTCAGCGCCGCCTGGTATGACTTTTCTGCTACCAGGTGTTCTGTCAGCATCTTACCATAGCGCCATTCTTTCGGATTAAGTGTAGCTGCGCGGGTAAGGTTTGCCAGCTGCTGATCTTTTTCTGTAGCATTGTATAAACGTGCCTTTAAACTATACAGTGGTGCAAAAGTGACTGTTGCCGGGATATCCTCCAGCAATGCCCGCCCCTTTGCACTATCATTACGGAACAGATATATCAGCGCCAGGTAATAACGGGGTTGCCACTGCTGTGTTGTTTCCATGGCCCACTGCATTACTGGTGCGCTTTCTTCCCGGAAGGGGAACACCATGTCCGGACTGGCATTGCCGGCAGCATTGATATAAGCGGCGCTGTCGGCATCCTGGCGATGCAGGTAGGCTTTCCAATAAGCAATTTCTGCATTAGCCGGCGCGAGATCCAGTATTTCCTGCGCGGCTGTTATCTGGCCTATTGTATGATACCAGGCAGCCATTTCAAGATAGGTTTCCTGCGGCAGCTCATTTCTGATCATCGACTGGAATGCCTTTTTATCTGCTTCATTTTTTTGTTGCAGGTATTGTTCAAACTGTGCAAAATGGTTCAAAGGGTCCATTTTCAGGATTTTTTCCCGCGCCCTGGCAGCTTCCGGTACTTTGCCGGATAAGCGGCAGGCAATGGCTTGTTGTAACCAGCCGTTGATATTGCCCTGGTTATCCAGGCAGCTTTTAACAGCATAAGCATATCCTTTTGCAAAATCCTGCTGTTTTAAATATAATCTGGACAGCTCTGTATAAGCGGCACTCCGGAAAGCAGGGGTAAGTGTGGCCACTTCTAGTCCGTCCAGTGCATCATAGTAGCGACCCAGTTTTGCAGCTGCCAGCCCATAATAATAATTGGCGCCGGGATCATAAGTGTCTATACCTAGTGCATACCTTGCAAAGTAAAAGGAAGAATCATACTGCATCTTCCGGTACTGGATAAACGCCATTTCCACCAGTGCAGGCACAAAGGCCGGGTCAACAGCTAATGCTGCCCGGATTTTCTTTTCTCCGGCGCCATAGTCCCGGAAGCGTAAAAGATCACGCCCCATCATATACAAACCATAAGCCCCATCCTGATGGAAAGTAGCCGGCCCTGTAAGTGGTCGGGCAAGATCTTTTATAGTTGTAGCTGTGTCCAGTAAGGTAATGGCATCTCCTAATACGATCTTTGCAGCCTGTTCCCCTGTTTTAAGCGGGATGGTATAACGGGCTGCTGTGAGTGGTTGCAGCTGCACCTGTTTGCTGTAAAGGACTTGTCCGGCGGCATCATACACTTTCAGGCTATCAGTCATGGTTTCCAGCGGAGAAAGTGCTACTGCCAGGGAATTGGCTGTTTGCCGGGCATAAATAACCGCATGCAAACTGGCATCTGTAAAGCCGCCGGTTTCCCGGAATGGAAACCAGTATTCTTCCCAGATATCCGATGCGTAGGGCTGAAAACCCACCTGCCGGAAAGGGGTAAGACTGCTGTTCTCTGCGTTCTGGTTAAAGAGGCGGCCGCTTTGTATTTCGCAATACTGGCCGCTACTATCTGTCAGCAGTTGCTCCCATATTTTGCCCTGGTTGGATAGCGCCCAGAGAAAAACTTTTTTTCCCAGTTTGTCTTCCCGGTTGGCATAACGGATCATACCAAAGTCTTCCTGCTGCCAGTAGGCCCCCAGGTAATTACTATGTTTGCCCAGCACGTGAAAGGATTTATCCGCCCCAAAATCATTCTGCGCGTAGTACGACAGGTTTTTATTATGTTCAATGTCAGTGGGCCAGGGACTGGGTTTTCCGTCATGTCCGATATAATTGGTGCCGGGATAGAGGAATCGCAGATCAGCTCCGGTTTTAATGCCCAGGTTCATCCAGGAATAGTAAGGCTGCACCACCGGGGTACTGTTATGCCAGAAAGAGCGGGTAATAAAATATGCTTTGTCTGCTGGCAAATTGATCTCCAGCGTCCACTTGGTTCTTGTTAGCAGGTCCAGGGTGCTGATAAAACAACTCACACTGTTATCTGCATTTTTACGCAGCAGGTAATCTACCGGGGTAGCACAGTTGGGCGTGTGTCCAATGATGCCGTAGTTGGCTTCTATACCTCCGCTGGTCCAGGGGCCACGCATCGCAATATCCCGGAATTTTACCACTCCATTGTCATAAAGGAAGGGTTTCCCTGTTTTTTTATCAATAGCTGTCCAGATCTTTCCACCTATTTGCGGGAGGATCATTACTTTAATAAAATCGTTTTCCAGTTCTACCACTTTCCATTGCTGGCTGACCGGTTTGTCAGTAAAACCATCGTATCTGAAATACGGGTAAATACGCTGTGCCGGCACAGGATCAGGGTCTGAGAAAGGATATGTTTTGTATGTTTTATCGTACTCACGTATGGAAGCCGTTTTTTGAGCCTGTGTCAGTAACGGCGTTAATATTAGTAACAACAATCTGTATAATGTATGCTTCATTCGTCTGATATTGCATTAGAAAATGTAAGTACTCAATCCACATCCCACCATAGGCGGGTAGATGCTTTGTCGGGGCCATTCAGTAACGGGATGGCCTTTTGTACTGCTGCTGCATTGGTTTGTTTTTCCAGGTCTATGAATGGAATACGTTTAATAGGAGTGCCCACCGGCAGATCGCTATTGTCAGAACTTACGAGGGGATAAAGCACCGGATACCCACTGCGTCTTACTTCTGCCCAGGCTTCCATACCATCCGGATAAAGTGCCAGCCATTTTTGGGTACCTATCTGCATGCGCTGGGTGGCTGTATTGCTGCCCCATTTTACTACTGTCTGATTTACAGGAGGGGATTGCAGGTAATCGTCCAGCGCTACCGGTTTCCCTTCAGATTGTATATAGGCACTGATCACCGCAGGGTCTTCTATTTTCCATTGCAGCATGCTCATTTCAATACCTTTTTCATACAGGTCTTTAGGAGTTCCATTCATATTCCATCCATTCAGCGCACCTTCTGCCCGCAGGAAATAAGCTTCCGCTGCATGCATAATGTCCTGAGAAACGGTTTGATTGGATACCCACTGCCCATCTACAATAGCTACCCAACGGGTACCTATGTTGGAAAGATTTTTCTGTTTGTTCTTTTCATTGGTAGTGATGGCTGTGGTGGGCACACCGTTGCGTATACCTGAAAATTTTCCGGTATTGGCGGCTGGCTGAAAAAAGACAGCTAAACGGGGATCCTTATAACCTTTCAGCATAGACTCCATGGCGGCGCTCATGCTAAATTCATTCCATTCGCTGATCCCTGCCAACCCATTGATATCCGTTCCCTTTACAGATTTTATCATATAAGCATCATGTGCCAGTTCTGTCATAACTCCATCTGCCACTGCCGCTTCAGCTTCCTGCCTGGCTTTGGTAGCGTTTACTTTTGATATACGCAATGCCAGCCGTAACCGCAGGGTATTGGCAAACCGCAGCCATTTTTCCCGGCTGCCACCGTAGATGAGATCATAACTCCCAAAGATATTCTGTTTATCTGTAGTTTTCAGTGTATTTACTGCCGCAGCCAGGCGTTTAAAGAAGTCTTCGTATATTTTATCCTGTGCATCATAATCGATTGTTTTCTGTGTTGCTCCTGCATGAAAATAAGGCACGGGGCCATAGTAGTCTGTGAGGCGGTGAAAGGTATACACCCAGATAATATTGGCCAGCGCATATTCCGGTGATTCCGGTTTTGAAAACTCAAAAATAGATTGCAATTGTGGCACCACCTGTGTATAGGGCATGGACCAATGTGTAGCCAACCAGTCGTATCGCATCACATAACGGTCTGACGGGAAATAAGTAACCGTGGTGGCAAAGTATTGAGCATACAGGTCGGCAAAAAGATTCTGTGCAACCTGGTAAGCATAAGAGGTATAAGACGCTGCTGACTCTGCTTTGGAAAAAAGAAAAGGGAGTTCCCGCTCACCAACACTTGTTAGCTTGGCAGGGTCCACATTCACCTCTTTAAAGTCCTTAGTGCAGGAAGTCCATAACAGACAGGTGATTGTCAGTACAGTGCACCATCTGGTGAAAATATATTTGTTCATAATTATTTCGTTTTTACGTGCCATCATTTAGAAGGATAATTTTACGTTCACACCAAAGCTTTTCAGGGCAGGAGGGTTACCTGATTCAATTCCCTGGAAATTACCTGCGCCGAGTGTCATATCAGGATCAAACGGAATTTTTCGCTTGCCTATACCGGGGATATCCATGCGGGATCTGCCACGGTAAAGGAAGAAGAGATTCCTGCCAGTGAGAGAGATCTTTGCATGTTTAATAAATTTGCTATGCATTGGAATTTCGTATCCAAGGGCCACTTCGCGCAACCGGAAGTTAGTAGCATCGTATGCAAAGAACTGCCCCCAGGCATAGCGCCCACCGGATACCGTGGTCCAGAAATCTTCCGCTTTTATGTCTGTGGTATTATTGCGGCCATCACTATATACACCTGGCAATACCCATCCTCCTTCGCGGTAAGGCAGTGTATAATCCCCCAGGCCATAAAAAGCAAGGTTGGCATCTGTGCCGGAAATAACGGTACCTCCTACACGCCCGTCCAGTAAGAAGGACAAACTTAGAGGACCATAGGTAAAAGTGTTGGACCATCCCAGGCTGAAATCAGGATTGAAATTGCCCAGGTATTGCAGTTCATTCATTTCAGGCAGCCCTTTGGCATTTACCAGGTGTACCCCGGTTTTGGGATCGGTGGCCCATCCGGACCCGTACATATCCCCATAAGAGCCACCTTCCTTTACTACCACATCTGCCAGACGCTTGCTACCGGTGAGGCTGGCCTCTTTTACGTCCGGACTAAGTTCCAGCACCTTATTTATATTCCGGGAAAAATTAACTGTAGTATTCCAGTTGAATTTTTTTGCACGTACAGGGTCTGCTGTCAATGTGATTTCTATCCCTCTGTTTTCAATATTGCCGGCATTGATATATTGATTGCTGAAACCACTGGCAGGTGGTAATGCCAGGAATAAAAGCTGGTTAATGGTGTTGGTTTTATAGAAAGTTCCGTCAATACCTATCCGTCCATCCAGAAAACGCCAGTCTATCCCAAATTCCCAGGAGCTGGTAAGTTCCGGTTTCAGATCGCTGATAGCCTTGGTGGCATCCCGGCTGATAAAACCATTGGCAGCACCTGGTGCATAGGAGTAGGGCTGTATCAGCAGATAAGGAATAGCGTCATTACCCACACGGGTATACGATGCTCTCACTTTGGCAAAGGAGATCCAGGAGGGCAATTGGGTCATATCAGATATTAATGCAGATAAGCCTACTGACGGATAAAAATAAGCATAGGGGGAAGGCAGGGTGGAAGACCAGTCGTTACGGGCACTGACATCCAGGAACAGGTATTTCCGGAAATCGAATTGCACACTACCATAAACAGATTGCAGCTCCCGTTTGGTAAACTGAGTAGTAGCATCCAGGGCAGTGGCATAAATAAGATTGAACTTATTGGGTACCTGCAAGCCATTGGCAGAAGTGGTACTGGTTTCATATTGCCGTCTCAGGATATTGCCGCCTATATTATAGGTTATGCCTACATCCTGAGTCAGTTTGTTATTACCTGAAACCAGTACATCAATATTTCTTTCAGATACATATCCGTTGGTTTCAAAGTAACGTCCTCCTTTGGGGGTTACTGGCAGAATCCCGATAGTGCCGCCATAATAGGAACCTTTGATTTTATCATTGTACCGGTCAAGACTATATCGTGCCTGTACGTTAAGCCATGGAGTAAACTCATATTTCACGGAGCCGAGCAAGGTAACACGATCTCTGCGCTCATTATAGGAAGTACGGTTTATATTCCAGTATGGGTTGGTGTATACAGAAGAGGTAGTCCAGTATTTAGACACCGGCTGCCCACCTTCATTAATTGTTTCATAATCCTTCAGTTCCGCACTACTCATATCGCGGGGCATAATGTAGGTCATCAGGGAAGTGCCGCCAATTTCCCCGGTAACGGGTTTGTTTTTTATTTCCTGGTTTACATAGGAAATTTTAGCATCGGTAGACAGTTTACTGGTTAGCTGGGTATTGATGCGCAGGCTAAGCGTATTCCGGTAAAGTTTATTTCCTGGAATAATCCCTTCAGCATAGTTGTTAGCGTAGGAAGTATAAGCTTGTATCTTTTCAGAACCAGTAGCCGCACTTACTGCATTGTTTACAGAAATGGCGGTGTGAAAAAAGTCCTTCACATTATCTGGATAGGTTTGTGTTTTACCTCCCCAGCTGGCAGCAGTACCATCTACTGTTTTTCCGCCATTGCCCCGGCCATAAACGTTCTGGAATGGCAGCATCAGCCAGGCCTTATCGGCAGAAATGCCGCCATTATAATTTACGGAGAGTTTACCTGCAGTACCTTTTTTTGTAGTAATAATGATAGCTCCATTGGCCGCCCGGCTACCGTAAAGCGCAGTGGCAGCAGCTCCTTTCAGCACATTTACTGATTCCACATCATCCGGATTAATATTGGCTGCACCATCACTGCCGTTGTAACCACCCCGGTCGCTGTCTATCTGTCCCTGTGGTGTGGAGTTGTCTACCGGCACACCATCTACCACAATGAGGGCGTTGTTATTACCACTGATAGAGCGGTTACCCCTTAATACCACCCGCACTGCACTGCCAGGACCTGCAGCGGCCTGGTTTACTACTGCACCGGCAATCTTGCCGGATAATGCACTCATGAAACTGGCATCCCGTACTTCATTGAGTTGTGCACCATTGATTTTCTGGGCTGCATAAGTCAGCGTTTTACTATTCTTTACAATACCCAAAGCAGTTACTACCACTTCTCCAAGTGATTTTGTTGATTGTTTTAGTATCACCTCCAGGGAGCTGCGGTCGCCTACAATTACTTCCTGTTGTTCATATCCTATAAAAGAAAATAACAGTATTTCTCCTTTCTCCGCATCAATTTTAAAGTGCCCCTCTGCATCTGCCAGCGTACCTCTCTTGGTGCCTTTTACACTGACGCTTACACCGGGAATGGCCATCTTACGTTCATCCGTTATTTTGCCTGTAATAGTGATTCGGTCTGCTGCTTTCGGTGGAGCATCCGCAGGGGGGAGACCGGCTTCTTTTTTGTGAATAACCACGCTGTTATTAATATCACTGGCAGTGAGATTGGTGTCTTTCATCAGTTCCGCTATGATATGCCCCAGCGGCTTATCTGTAAAACTGGCAGCAGCTACCTGGAATCCACGCAGGTCGTTTGAATTAAAGGCGAACCGTACCCGGCTTTCCCGCTCCAGTTTTTTAATAGCTTCGTGCAGGGGTTGTTTTTCAAACCGGATGCTTATGCGCATTTCAAGATTACTCTGTGCAGGAGCCGGCAGTGGATAGATGCGTATAGGCAACAGTACGCATATGAGCAGTATAAGCCAGCAATAAGGCTTACGGGGATGCCATTGCCGGCATCTTAAAGAAAGTTGCATCATGTTTTGACGATTTATTTTTTTGTGGAATTTGCGTTCCCTGGTTGAATGGTATTACTTGTTTTTGCTGATGCCTGCCTATTCTCCGGAAAACAGGCGGACATCCCTTCGTGCTGTACATTACTTCTCCTGTACGCTGCTGCAGCAGCGCGGTAACTTTATTTTAGCTGAATATTTTTTCTGATCACATTAACGGGTCCCGTTCAGGGAGATAGTCACATTTTTCCCGTTTGTACTGTATTGTATATTGTAAATACTTCCTATCATTTCCATCACATCCTGCAATGGTTGATGATGCAGAATATAGATATGTATTTTTTGCTGTTGCAGTTGTTCCGGATAATTGATAGATACACCATAACGTTCCTGTAGTGCTTTTACAAATTCAGGAAAAGGCACATCTTCCAGGTAAAGACCACCATCTTTCCACCCGCTTACCTTGCGGGCCTCTGCTTTATGTGTTGAAAAAGAGGAATATGCTGTATTATACACCAGTTCATCATCCTGATTCAACTGTTGCAGCTGCTGGCTGTTTTTATCTACACGCACCTTTCCGGTTAGTACGGTTATTTTAATAACAGGTGTTGCCGCATATGCTTTCACGTTAAAAGATGTTCCCAGTACAGCAATACTTACTTCACCTGTTTTTACCAGGAATGGCAATGTTTCATTTTGTTTAACATCAACAAATGCCTCCCCTTCTTCCAGGTATAGTTCCCGGTTGTTCCGTCCAAAGTATTCATCCGTACGGATACGGGTTTGTTGGTTTAGCCAGATAACAGATCCGTCGGGCAACACAAATTTCCTGGGCATCTTTGTATCATTCCGTAGTATAGCAAACTTCCGGGAGCTATGACGATGACTGTTCCAGTAAGTGATGGCCCCCAGCATACATATCCCGGCCACAACAGCTGCTATCTTTAACAGGCGAAGGAGGGGACGTCTGTTAAGGTTGAGCGTGCTGTTAACTTCCCGGTCTATATTGTTATAGATACCGGCCCCCTTTGCCGCCAGCTGGTCCGGGTCGTTGTTTGCAGTATTCTGTTGCAATGGATGTTGTGTCACCCAATCCCGCAACAGTTGTTCTTCTTCGGCAGACAACGGTTCGGCCAACCTGCGGTTTAAACGCCCCAGGTACTCATTAAATTCATTCAGATCCTTGTCCATGTCGTTCGTCCTATTAATTACAAAGAAAAGTAGTAGAGGGAGTAGATGAAAGAAAAAAAAATTGACTTTAATCCCGGGAGTGCTGCTTTAATTCCACCCGTAATACGGTTAATGCATTTGAAAGCTGTTTTTTTACGGTGAGGGGAGATATAGCCAGTTTTGATGCAATTTCATGTATGCTCAGTTGTTGTTGCCGGCTCATCAGCCAGATATCCCGCATTTTCTCCGGCATCCGGCGTACCCGTTCCTGTATGATATTATCCAGCTCTTTGGCCTGCAGATAATCAGAGGGGGTGAGGCCAGGCTGATCCGTTTTTGCTGCCACCTCCCGCTGCTTACTGGCCCATACCTGTTCCCGCTTTATATGATTGATAACATTATTTTTAAGGATAGTATAGAGATAGGCTTCCAGTCGTTGTGATGGGTCTATTTGTTCCCTGTTTCTCCAAAGTTTTACAAAGGCATCCTGTACAAAGTCTTTTGCCAGCTCCTCCGACCTTAGCAAATAAGTGGCCTGAAGAAACAGTTCCTGCCAGCAGGTTTCATAAAAAGACCTGAAGGCATTACTGTCACCTTCCTTTATTTTTTGTGCCTGCAACATGAAATGAGGTTATATGTGTACTAAAATACAGATTTTAAAATAATAATTGCACGAAAGGGAGGAGCACTGCAGCCATAATTGAATCAGCGACCCGGGTAAAACAATACGCCCAATTGCAGAAATCCCGGGTATCCGGTTACACATTGAACAATGGCGCATAGGGCCCACAAAAGCAGCAGCTTGTAGTACTGTTACTAACCCAAGGCCATATTAATCATTTCAGGCTGTTTTATCATGCTAATACCGGATGTTCCGGCCTACCTTTCCCCAGGGTTAAGGTACCCTTAAAGTACCCTTAAAGTACCCTTAAAGCATCCTTAAAGTATCCATATAGTACCCCTATAAGGGATACTATATGGATACTTCATAGCTATTTCAATAGTATGGGGGAAAAGTAACATAGGATACTATGGGACACTGTTCCTATGGTATATGGCTATTTTCAGGCAATATTCCACGATCTACATGTATGATGATGTCCTTTAGTTACAAGTATCTGCACAGGTATGCCTTATGGCTGGTACGGTCATCTTTTATGGTTGCAGTAATAACAGGTTGGGGTAGTGAAAAAGGGATGGCGCAACAGCAGTCTTCCCCTCAGCTGCTGTCTTCTTCAAAGGCAGATACCTGGGTAGCCACAGATGATCTGGGGCGTAGTACGCCTACCAATGAAGTGACCGGCAATATCCGTAAGGATCGTTTTGCCGGGATATTCTATTTTATATGGCAGGGGGCACATGGATACGACCGGCATAGCAGTGGAAATGCAACAGAGTCTGTTATGGAGAAAACACCTGGGGATACGGCCAGTCCTTATGATATCAGCCAGTTGTTGAAAGCCAATCCGCAAAACCCGCAATATGGGCCTATGCATGCCTTTCATTACTGGGGACAACCGTACTTTGGGTATTATTTACCGGACGACGAATGGATTATCCGTAAACATGCACAAATGCTGTCGGATGCAGGAGTGGATGTAATTGTCCTGGATGTGACCAATGCAGCCATTTATCAACCTCAGGTGGCCAAAATAGCAGCGGTATACCGCGACATGCGGAAAAACGGTTTATCTACCCCTCAGATCGCTTTTATTGTAAACAGTGTACCGGAGAAAACGGTTGGCCGGCTGTATGAAAACATCTATAAAAAACAATTATACAGTGACCTGTGGTTTTACTGGAAGGGCAAACCACTGTTATTATGTCCTCCGGAGGCAGTAACGCCCGAAATATCGCGTTTCTTTACCATACGCCAATCCTGGGCATGGAGTAATGCAGAAGGGTGGTTTGGCAATGGGAAAGATAAATGGACATGGCTGGACAATACTCCCCAGGCATATGGCTGGCACACGGCCCCCGATAAGCCGGAGCAGATCAGTGTAAATATCGCCCAGCATCCTGCCACCAATATTGGCCGGAGCTTTCACCAGGGCCATCAACCGGATTCCTCTGGTTTCCGGTCGGGTGAGGGGCTCAATTTTGCGGAACAATGGAAACGCGCCCTGGAAGTAGATCCTGAATTTGTGTTTATTACTGGTTGGAATGAATGGGTGGCCATGCGTTTTGCGGCAGGTAATGAGCCGGCTTCTTTTCTGGGCAAACCCATCAAAAAGGGGGAAACCTTTTTTGTAGACCTGTATAACGAAGAGTATAGCCGGGATGCAGAGCCGGTGAAGGGCGGTTTTGGGGATAATTATTATTATCAGCTGATAGATGGTATCCGCCGGTATAAAGGTACCCGGCCTGTACCAGTAGCCAATGCAGTAGCAGCTGTGAAAATAGACGGTGCATTCCATGACTGGAAAAATGTAATTCCTGCTTTTGAAGATGATAAAGGGGATATCTTTCACCGGGATCATCCGGGGTGGGGGCGTATCCAGCGGTATGAAAACAGTACCGGCCGCAATGATATTATTGCAGCCCGGGTGGCGGTAAACAAGAAGTATATCTCTTTCTATGTTAAAACAGCTGCCACACTTACTTCCTGGAAAGATAGCGCCTGGATGAACCTTTTTATCCGCGTAAAAGATGCGGATGCGCCAGACTGGAAAGGATTTAATTATCTTGTTAACCGGCAGGCAGTGAATGCCAATACCACTACCCTGGAAGCCTGTACGGGTGGATGGAACTGGAAGAAAATAGCGGATGTCCGGTATGCCGTGAAAGGAAATGAAATGGAGCTGCAGCTACCGGTAACGCAGCTGGGGATAAGCAGCAAAGAAGGATTTGAAATCGACTTTAAATGGGCGGATAATGCTCCGCTGGATGGAGACGTGATGCATTGGCTGGATAAAGGAGATACCGCTCCGAATGCCAGATTCAGCTACCGGTATATTTATCATCCATTGCATTCAACAAAGTAGTCATACCAATATCGCATACTAAATACCACCTTATGACAACAGGCTATTTAAAACTGATCTGCTACATCCAGCTGTTACTGTTAACAGCTCATGTAGCAAATGCTCAAACCAGGGCAAGAAAAGGAACTGCTGTGAAATTCAGCAAAGAGACCCTTACAAAAAAATTTATTGCTGAAGGAGTGGCAGTGGGTGATATAAACCGGGATGGAAAAATAGATGTGATGGCAGGCGCCTATTGGTTTGAAGCGCCAGGCTGGAAGCAGCATGAAATCGCAAAAGCAGATTCTTTTATTGTAAATGGTGGATACAGTAATTCTTTCCTGAATTTTTGTATGGATGTAAACCAGGACGGCTGGCTGGATATTGTTCGTATTGATACGCCCGGTGAATCGGCAGTATGGTATGAAAATAACAAGAACAAGCCGGGGCATTGGAAAATGCATATGATATATCCCAATGTAGGGAATGAGTCCCCGCAGTTTGTAGATGTGGATGGCGATGGCAGGCTGGACCTTTTATGTAATGATCCGAAAACAAAACAGATCATCTGGGTACGGGCACCATTTAAAAAAGGAGATACGAAGTGGGAAAAGTTTGTGATCAGCGAAAGAAAGGATATCCCCGGAACACATATGTATACTCATGGACTGGGGTTTGGGGATATGAACGGAGATGGACGTAAGGATGTGGTGATAAAAGATGGCTGGTGGGAAGCGCCGGCAGATCCTAAACAACCTGATTGGACATTTCATCCGGTAGCACTGAGCGAAGAATGTTCCCAGATGTATATCCAGGATCTGGATGGAGACGGGGATGTAGATATTATCAGTGCCTCCGCGCATAACTATGGTATATGGTGGCACGAACAGGTAAAAGATGAACAGGGCAATGCCAAATGGATTCATCATGTTATCCATAAGGAGTTTTCCCAATCGCATGGCCTTGCCCTGGTAGATGTTAATGGGGATGGTCATCCGGACCTGGTAACGGGTAAACGTTTTTTTGCACACAACGGTCACGACCCCGGAGAATATGAGCCTGCGGTATTGTATTGGTTTGAATTTGTTCCGGGAAAAACACCTGCCTGGATACCACATGAGATAGATAATAATTCAGGAGTAGGACTTCACGTGGTGGTAGAAGATATCAATAAGGATGGTCGTCCGGATATTATCACCGGCAACAAAAAAGGTGTACACGTATTTAAAGCATTATAACAGCCTATTTAAAAATGAGAAAATTTTTTGTCACAGCAGCACTGTTATTGCCATTGATGTATGGTAGTGTGCAGGCACAGTTGCCTCCCGTATTTGATAAACAAACGGCCGCTAATGCTACCGGTACGCCAACTACCCGCAAATACCTGCCTCCTGTGCGTATTGTATGGCAGGAAGGCAACCTGCAGGGCGTATCAGGATTAATGCAGCCGGGCAACGGACAGGCTGATCTTTCCAATAAAAACATGTGTATCCTGAAACCTGCGGGTAATGTAAAACCAGCTATATTACTGGATTTTGGCAGGGAATTGCATGGTGGATTGCAGATCGTAACCGGGATGTGGGGAGGCAATAAACCCGTGAAATTGCGCATTCGTTTCGGAGAGTCAGTGAGTGAAGCTATGAGCAACATAGAACCGGAAAAGAATGCTACTAATGATCATGCCATCCGGGATATGATGGTAGAAGTACCCTGGCTGGGTAAACTCGAAGTGGGTAATACAGGATTCCGGTTTGTCAGAATCGATGTGGTAGAGGATGTACCGGAAGTAATGCTGAAAGAAGTGCGTGCCATTTTTAATTTCCGGGATCTTCCTTATCTGGGGTCTTTCAATAGCAGTGATACTTTGCTGAACAAGATCTGGCTGACAGGCGCTTATACGGTGCATTTAAATATGCAGGATTATCTCTGGGATGGTATTAAGCGCGACCGGCTGGTATGGGTAGGGGATATGCATCCCGAAACATCTACTATCAGCACCCTGTTTGGATACAATGAGGTAGTACCCCATAGCCTGGACCTGGTGAGGGATATCACCCCGTTGTCTGAATGGATGAACGGAATCAGTACTTATTCCATGTGGTGGATTATCATCCACCGCGACTGGTATTATCACAATGGGAACCTGCCTTATCTGCGTCAACAGAAAGCGTATCTGTTGCCTTTACTCCGCCGGATTTCACAGATGATAGATGAGAACAATAGTGAAAAATTGGATGGCACACGTTTTTTAGACTGGCCTTCCAGCGAAAATCCCCAAGGTATACATGCCGGTTTACAGGCTATGATGGTCCTGTCTTTGCAGGCAGGTGCCGAGTTATGTAAAATATTACAGGAGCCGGCCGCCGCACAGGAATGTGAAGCGGCAGTAGCCCGGTTGAAAAAACATGTACCGGATCATAACAATTCCAAACAGGCAGCAGCACTGATGGCCCTGTCTGGTCTGGCATCCGCAAAAGAAATGGATGATCAGGTAATCAATGTAGGCGGTGCAAAAGAATTTTCTACTTTTTACGGATACTATATGTTGCAGGCCAAAGCTAAAGCCGGTAATTATGAAGGAGCACTGGATGCTATCCGTACTTACTGGGGAGGAATGCTGAGTATAGGAGCTACTACTTTCTGGGAAGATTTTAACCTGGATTGGTTAAATAATGCCGGCAGGATAGATGAGCTGGTAAAACCCGGTCAGAAAGACATTCATGGTGACTACGGAGGCTACTGCTATAAGGGCTTCCGGCATAGCTTATGTCATGGGTGGGCATCTGGTCCTACTCCCTGGCTTACGGAACATGTACTGGGCATACAGGTCAAAGCGCCGGGCTGTAAAGTGATCAAAATAACACCTCATCTGGGAGATCTTACCTTTGCAGAAGGTACTTTCCCTACCCCTTATGGTATTTTGAAAGTGAAGCATACCAAAGGAAAAGACGGCAAGATAAAGTCAGAGATCAATGCGCCTAAGGGGGTAACGATATTAAGGTAGTATTTAATAATTTATTCCTAAAGCAAAGTGGCCGTATTAAAAGTATTTACTTTTAATACGGCCACGCTTCATTTAAGCTGTTTTAAGCCTCTTTTAGTGCTTTGCCCACCAGAGTGGTGTCAGTACTGCATCAGGTCCGTTCAGGAAAGATACAGCCTGTTGATAGCCTTTAGCACTGTTGTTCTGCAGGCTGGCAGGATATCTTAACCTTTGCGGGAAAAATTTGATATTGCTGGTAGTATAGTTACTATTGTTCAATGCCGGTAAGTTGGGCAATGCTTTTTCAATCACCGGATTTTCAAAGAAAGGCAATCCTAATCTTCTCTGATCGTTCCAGGTTTCCAGTGGCAGCCAGGGGCATTGCGCAATGAACTTTTGGGTGATGATTTTAGTCAGAAGATCATTCTTTACACTACCGTTTTTGTAAAGGGTATTGCTGGGGTAGCTGATATTAACAGTACCCGCTGTATTGGTATAACCATCTTTAAAGTTCATAGTACGGAAGGCAGGAGGTTCGGCAGTATGGTTCCAGCTCACGGAAGTACCTACCCTGTTGTAATCCTGAGAAGTAAGGTAAGCTGCGAGATGAGCCGTTACACCCCAGTATTGGAAACTGGACTGTATGCCTGCTTCATAGGCTTCTTTGGCCCCGATGGAAGTAGCCCAGCCTCTTACACTGGCTTCTGCCAGCAGGAAGTAGGTTTCCCAGGGAGCAAAGAAAATACGCTCTGAAGTACTGGTCCGGAATTTATGAGACATACGCGGCATTGTACCTTCATAGGTATATACTTTATTCATCGCACCCTTTTCAGCCCAGTCGCCCGTAGCGGATGCATTCCAGGTATATTTGGCATCAATTTCCTTTACCACCTTACCAGTAGCATCTTCCAGGTTTCTTTTGGTATCCTTTGTAACGCTGGCATCGGGGAAAGGGGAAAAATCAGGGTTGGTAAAATCTCCGGGAATAATAAATGCTTTGTAAGCGCGGGGGTCAATTAT
The DNA here is from genome assembly GCF_040567655.1 of Chitinophaga sp. H8. Lineage (NCBI taxonomy): Bacteria > Pseudomonadati > Bacteroidota > Chitinophagia > Chitinophagales > Chitinophagaceae > Chitinophaga > Chitinophaga defluvii. Next base: position 2,879,921 of record NZ_JBEXAC010000002.1, read on the forward strand.
TTTTGGCAAACCATCCAGCCAGTAGCCTGCAGCAGGGTCATTGGTTTTGCTGGAAAAATGGTTGGCAAATTTAAGCCCCATCCAGTCGGCAGGCTTGATAGCCGTGTGGAAAGAGGCATCTAACTGCACATCAGAAGTAACCCCACCCAAGCCAACATACAAGTTGTTCAGGCTGGCTGATATCAGCTGCGAATTCCAGGAACGGCTCATGACACCAGTCAGGTCGTCCCATCCGTCTTTCTCTTTTACTTTGAAGGCATCAGCCATATCTGTGATCAGCAGTTTGGTAGCCACTGCTGCTTCAAATTCAGTTTTCGCTTTATCCGGATCTACTTCAGATAAGCGCATGGCTAAACGCATACGCAGGGAATTGGCGTATCTTTTCCACCTGTTGTAGTTGAAACCATAAGCCGGATCAAAATCCTTCAGCGTTTGAGGATTGGCTACATTTTCATCAATGGCAGCTTCCGCTTCTTTCAATTCGTTAAGGAGGTAATAATACACATCTTTTACCTGGGAAAATTCCGGGTTCACACCTTGAAAGGCTTTGATGGGAATGGGGCCAAAGTTATCGCTCATTTCACTCATTAGGTAAGCACGCCATATACGTCCTATCTGCAGCAGATTTTTGGTGTGAGGCTGCGCGTTATTGGCGGCGATCCTTTTTTCAGCCAGTTCTATAGCCAGGTTAGCGGCATTCAGCCAGCCGGATACTCCATTGTAATAGGCTGTAGTCCAGTCATCATTATAACCACCACTGGATAAGCCACCCTGGCGGTGCTGGTGCCCGGCTGTTTTCCAATATAATACAAAAGAACGCTCTGCAATATCAGGGTTCATCTGTGCACCGGTAATAGATCCATTAAGTGCATATTCTACCTGAAGCTGTTCTTCATTGGCAGACTTGGGATCAAAATTTGTTTGTTCAAATTTGGAGCAGGCCTGCATCATCAGGCTTCCGCCTATCACAACACATGCGCTTTTTATAATACTTTTCATAAAATGCTTTTTCAATAATTAGAAACTAACAGATAAGTTAAACAGGTAGTTGCGGGAGGTAGGAGCACTACCACTTTCAAATCCTGTTGCATTTGTTCCTGTTGCATAAACAGATTCCGGATCAATACCCTTGATATGGCTGGAGATCAGCCATACATTGTTGCAGGAAAAACCGATGCTTGCCCGCTGGATAGGTGTTCTGGAAAAGAGTTTGGCTGGCAGGTTGTAAGACAGCTGTACATTTCTTAAACGTACATTGGATGCATCATACAGGTTGGCCTCTGCAATCCCGATGTTATTAACACCTACTGCTTCCCAGTAATCCTGAGGTTTTACTGCGATGGTACTAGGTTCGTACTGGTTGGTATTAGGATTTAAGATAACCCCGTCCACTACAAATTTGTCACGTTTTCCATTTACCACTGTTTCGGCAGCTGTACCGGATTTCTGCATCGCTACTGTGGTTCCGGAAAACATTTTTCCACCAAAGCGTGCATCTATCAGGAAGCCTAATGACACACCTTTATAAGTAAAAGTATTGCTTACACCCAGTAAGCCATTTGCCTGCTGATTACCCAGCCTTACTTTTTCACTGGTAACCAGTGGTAAACCTGTTTCACTCAGCAGCAGCTTACCGAAGTAAGGGCTCTTTTCATCTGTTACTCTCTGATAGGCAGTACCCCAGATTTCGCCATATTTCTGACCGGCAGCAGCATAGATCTGTATGTTGTCATACCCACCTAAAGGATAATAATCAATGCCCGGCGCAATTTCCTTTACTGTGTTCTTGTTGGTGGAGAAATTCACATTCATATCCCAGGCTACTGCTTTGTCCAGGATGCGGGCATTCAACATTAATTCAATACCCTTGTTTTCTATATTGCCGGCATTAATTTTCTTTTTCTCATATCCACTGAGCGGATCCATGGGCAGATCGATCAGCTGACGGGTAGCATTTGATTTATACCAGGCAAAGTCTATACCCAGGCGATTGTTGAATAAGCGTGCTTCAGCACCTACTTCCAGGGATTTAATCAGCTCACTTCTTACGTTAGGATCATATAATACTTTCTTGCGCTTAACAGTAGTATTACCATTAGGGTCTTTAGCCACTTCATAGGTATTGTACAGGTTGTAAGGCGCCAGGTCATTACCAACCTGTGCATAAGACGCTCTTACTTTACCGTAGGATACCCAGCGTGGGGCACTGCCGCCCATTCTTTCAATCATATCTGTTACAATCAGGGAGGTACTTACAGAAGGATAGAAATAGGAACGGTTACTTTGGCTCAGGGCAGATGACCAGTCATTCCGGAAGGTAGCATCTATAAACCAGTATGCATCCCAGTTCAGACCAATGGTACCATAGGCAGAGTTGATCTTCTTTTCTGTATAGATCTCACTGATGCTTGGGTTGCTGGTACCATTTTGTATAGAGAACAAATCCGGAATCTGCAGTTTGGGAACATTAATGTTCATACTGCTTCTTCTCTGTTTCATCAGATTACCTCCTAAGGTGATAGCACCTCCTAATTTGCCAAACACCTGGTCTTTTTTGGCAGTAATTAAGGTGCTGTAGTTGGTTTCACGGAAAGTTTCCTTGCCGGTACCATAGCTACCGCGTACTTCTATCGGGCTACCTGCATAGAGTTTGGATTCTGTTTCAGTAGTATACATATCCGCACCTCCTTTGATCTCTGCATTCAGCCAGGAAGTAAATTCATATTTCAATGATCCGTTCATTAAGAAACGGTCCCTGATATCCTGATTAAGGTTGTATTGCTCATTCCAGTAAGGGTTCACCATTTTATCATACTTGTACCAGGTCATTTTTCCGTCAGCATCTTTAGGATTGCTGAAATCACGGATGTTGATGTTTGCTGGTAAAGAGTAAATGGTGTTAAATGGGTTGGATGCATTTGCACCGCCCTGAGGCCGGTTTACCGCATTGGAATTGATATACTGGATCTTGGTATCAGTAGTCCAGCGTTTGCCTTCTCCAAATTGAGAAACTGCGCGGGCTAACAGGTTGGTACGGGTTAATTTGCTTCCCGGAATGATACCTTCATCAGTTAAGCGGGTAACGGATGAATAGATGGCGGTAGAATTGATTTGTTGTTGAAATGAGATACTGTTTTTAAAATTGATTCCGGTATTGAAATAATTTTTAAGGTTGTTGTAAGACCCCATTTTAACTTCTTTCCCTTCCCAGTTTTTTACTGTCTGGCCGGCAATTTCAGGTCCCCAGCTCAGGTCGGAACGTTCATCATATGCGCCGTCAGTACCCTGACCAAAAGTGCGTTGTCTTTCAGGGGAAGTAAAAATGGTAGAAAGCCCAACAGTAGAAGTATAGGTAATACCAAGGCCTTTTTGTTTTTTACCGCTTTTGGTAGTGATGAGAATAACACCATTACCGGCACGGGAGCCGTATAATACGGCAGCAGAACCACCTTTTAATACAGACATGCTTTCAATGTCGTCCGGATTAATATCAGACAGGCCATTACCCATGTCTTTGGAAGGGTTCCAGTAATCGTTATTGTCTGCACCTGTAACGTTGTCCATTGGGATACCATCTACAACAATCAGCGGCTGATTGGATCCGGTAAGGGAATTGTTACCACGCAGTACAATCTTGGAAGAACCTGCAGGACCGTTACTGGAACGCATCACCTGCAACCCGGCTACTTTACCGGATAAGGCATTGGTTACATTCGTTTCGCGGGCACTGGTCAATGATTCACCGGATACTTCCTGTAATGCATAACCCAGGGATTTCTTTTCTCTTTTAATACCGAGGGCGGTGACTACCACTTCTCCCAGATTCTTGTTATCGGCAGCCAGTGTTACATTAATAGCGGTTTTGCCTGCAACACTAATTTCCTGACTCAGAAAGCCTATGCCGGAAAGTAACAGCGTACCGTCAGGAGCCATACTCAATTTGAAGTTCCCTGTGCCGTCGGTGATAGCACCGTTTTTGGTACCTTTTTCCTGAACGCTGATCCCAGGAACAGGATTTCCTTCGGCATCCTTTACATTTCCTGACACTATTTTTTTATCCTGCGCAAAGGCCATCAGGCATGCAGATAGGAATAGTGACAAAAAGATTACTGATCTTTTCATTATACACTGTTTTAAATTGGTAATTACTGTTTTTGTATTATTTGTTGAGTAGTAGAAAGCATTGGAACCCTGTCATATCGCGGCATATCTCTGTAAATAATTATGTATAGCTAAGCCTGGTTAACCAGGTTCGCATACAGGTTAAGTAAATAAAGTAAAACGATTTAGCAATTGTTATAAAAAAAACACCGTTTCCGGTTGTTTACATCATGGTTCCGTTAATTCAGGTAGAGATATTAAATAACAAGCATTCCCAAATAACAAGTGTTTCCGTTAATAAGTATTTCCTATAACAAGTGATCTTCTAATAACAAGTGAAAATTGACCTAATAAATTTTTGAGGAGCCAAACTTAAGGAATGTTTTTCCATTACACAAAAATTATGTTAATTTTTGCTTAATTTTTATGAAATGGCTTGCCTGGCGTAAAGATGCTATCGTTATAATAAAAAATTATTTTATGTGATCCCCCTTTTTCATGGTATTGTCATACATCATTGTTACTTATTGGCCCTGGAGTTAATACCAAAATTTTCCGTACATTCATTCTTCATCAAAGAAAAGGAGGTATTCATGGAATCTACAGTATGTACATGGACACCAACAGTTAGTTTCGCCTAACAGGGTTGCTCCATTAAAAATAGCTGTTTGACGCAGATGCGTCCTGGCCACCGGTTATCCGGTGGCCTTTTTTTATGCCCTTTTTTCGTTACGTACTACTACTGAGTTGTGAGAATGCGTGAAAACCTACAATCCTGCAACCCCTTCACTACCTAGTTTTGTAAGGAATAATTGTATACCCTGAAACAGCAATTTATCAGCCAGGATCAATAACAAGATCATACACAATGCCAATGTATGCAGCGCTGTGCTACAGCATTTCAATACTTATCTATGAATTGAATTACACAATTAAAAATAACAACATGAAGAAAATGTTATCCGCTGTATTGGCGATGATATGTTTTTTACTACCATTGATGATACAAGCCCAGCAAAAAACAGTTACCGGAAAGGTGACAGATCGTAATGGCACTCCCTTGCCTGGTGCAAGTATTGCCATCCTGAATGGCCGGCAGGGGGTGGTGACAAATGCCGCCGGGAAATTTGAAATAGCTGTTCCCCCGGATGCCAGGCTTACCGTTTACTACACGGGCTATAAAACAAATACTATAAAGGTAACCGCCGGCACCGATCCGCTGAACATTATACTGGAAGAGGATGTGGCGCGTTTGGATGAAGTGATTGTAACGGGGCTTGCTACTACGGTAAAACGCAGGAATTCAGCCAATGCTGTCGCTACTGTTTCTGCCAGTGAGCTGGCAGGGATTTCTCCCGCCCAGACTTTTGATGCTGCACTGAACGGCAAAATAACGGGTGCCAATATCGTGGCCAACTCCGGTGCACCTGGTGGGGGTATTTCTGTTAAACTAAGAGGAGTAACAACCATTTATGGTAATACAGAACCCTTGTATGTAGTAGATGGGGTGATTGTAAATAATAAAACTATTTCCGGTGGGATGAATGCGGTTACTGCAGCAGAGAGTGGCGGAACAAATACTTCTACACAGGATAACGGGTCCAACAGAATCGCAGATATTAATCCCGCAGATATAGAGAATATTGAAATCCTGAAAGGCGCTTCAGCAGCAGCCATCTATGGATCGCAGGCAGCAGCCGGCGTGGTGGTAATTACTACTAAAAGAGGAAAGGCAGGCAAAACAAAGATCACGGTTACACAAGATATAGGGATACAAACTGCCAGGAAATTAATGGGAGTACGGCAGCTGAATGAAACTATTGTGGAAGAAACATGGGGGCCTTCCGGCCTCACCCGTTATAAAGCGGCTGTTGCTGCAGGGAAAATATATGATTATGAAAAAGAGATGTACGGAGAAAAAGGGTTTTTGCGTAATACTACTGTTTCCATGAGTGGCGGCAGTGACCGGACAACTTTCATGTTCAGCGCAGGTATGCGTAAGGAAGACGGTATTATTTTACGTACCGGTTATGCTAATAACAACCTGCGACTGAATGTAGATCATCGTATTTCAGACAGGATAAAAATTGGAGTAAGTACTGCTTTTATTAATTCTTCTGCAGACAGAGGATTGACAAATAATGATAATACTGGGGTGTCTTTTGGATCTGCATTATCCGGAACGCCCAGCTTCATAGAATTACACCAGGATGCAAGTGGAAATTATCCCCGGAACCCGATGGCCAGCTCTAATCCGATAGAAACACGCGATAAGATGACAAACAATGAACTGACCAATCGGGTGATCAGTGGAGTAAACCTGGAAGCTACTTTACAGCAGTCGGAAATAGCTACCACAAAATTTATAGCCAGAGGAGGTGTAGATTTTTACAACTTCAAAACAAAGGTATTATTCCCAGCTTCCCTACAGTTTGAACGTGTGAAAAGAGGGCATAACATACAGGGAAATGCCAATAATACCTTTACTAACTGGGCCGGTTTCCTGGTAAATACTTTTACCCCTAATACTAATTTATCCTTCACCACCAGTGCAGGACTCACCCATGAATATGCCAGCTTTGACCAGATACTTACGCTGGCCACACAGTTGGTAGGTACACAAACCAGCAGCGATCAGGCCGCCGCACTGGACATTACACAAACACGCAACAGCTCCCGTAATGATGGCATTTTTGTGCAGGAAGAAATCGCTTTTAAAGAGTTCCTGAATTTTACCGCAGGGGTTCGTTTTGATAAATCTACCAACAATGGAAAGTACCGGCAGTTTATTGCCTATCCTAAAGCAAATATTGCCTGGAATATCTCTAAAATGGGGCAATGGGAAAATGAAACCGTCAGCGATCTGAAACTGCGGGTGGCTTATGGTGAAGGGAACAGCCTGCCTACTTTTAGCAGCCGTTTTACCACATTACCTATTGATAACATAGGTGGAAAAAGTGGTTCCCTGATTAATATCGTGCTGGGCAATCCTGATATTATGCCGGAACGTCAGACCGAGCTGGAAGGAGGCGTGGACGTTAGTTTCCTGGGAGGTAAGATAGGGCTGGAAGCTACTTATTACAACAAGGTGATCAAGGACCTTTTGTTGCTGAGTGATTACCAGGGCGCTACGGGTTTTGGTACAAAATGGGTTAACGGAGGCCAGCTGCGCAATACCGGTTTAGAACTGGGATTAAGAACTGTACCAGTAAATAATGCGCAGGTGAGGTGGTCCTCTAACATCAATTTCTGGAAAAACCGTTCAGAAGTATCCGCACTTACTGTTCCTGCATTTGATCCGGGAGGCTCGTTCGGTGCTACCTACGGTACTTTCTTTGTGCAAAATAATGCTACTGCTACCCAGATAGTGGCAGTGGTAGATGACGCAGGTACTACTGCTAAAGTAGGAGATACGGAACCCGATTTTCAGATGAACTTCTTTAATGACCTCACGTTATTTAAAAACCTCAGCCTTCGTTTTCTGATACATTGGAAAAAAGGAGGAGATAATGTTAACCTCTCGCAGTTGTTGTTTGATGGAGGAGGTACCAGCCCGGATTATGATGAGGCAGCAGGAGATGGCAAGCTGGGAGAAGGGCGTTTATTGGGGTTCCATAGTTATGTGCAGGATGCAAGTTATGTACGCATACGCGAAATAGGGCTTTACTACCGTATCCCGGTAAAAATGAAGTTTATGGAAAGCATTACGGTAGGAGCTTCTGCGAATAATTATTTCACATGGACCAAATACAAAGGATATGATCCCGAGGTATCCAATTTCGGCGCAGGTTTTTCAACAGGGGTAGATGTGGCACCGTTTCCATCGTCTAAACGTGTACAATTCCACCTGGCATTGAATTTCTAATCTGACTGTTAAAAAATGAAACGCATGAAACCGAACATAAATATGATGCTTTTGCTGGTGCTCACCGCCTGTCTGCTTGGTGCTTGTAAGAATGAGCCCATACTTAATCCCAATGCTCCTACTATGGATGAGATCATTAAAAATCCAACCGTAAATGAGCTGAACAACCTGGTAGTTGGTACAGAATCCGGTATGCGTAAAGGGCTGGATTTTTATACGGAGATCACCGGCATTTTTGGCCGGGAGATTTATCGTTTTGCGGCTTCCGAGCCACGCTATACTCAGGAGATGATGGGTGCCGGCAACTCTCAGCTGGACAATACTTCCTTTTATGCCAATAATAGCTGGCTGTACAGATATAATGTGGTAAGGAATGCCTATCTGCTCATAGAAGGTACGCAAAACTCTACCTACATTACCAATGAAAAGCAGAAGAAGGGATATTATGGTTTCGCCAAAACCATCATTGCTTATCAGTTGTTGCTGAATCTGAACCTAACGTATGCCAATGGTATCAGAACAGATGTGAAGGACTTCCGCAAATTAGGTCCTATTGTGAAAGAAGAACAGGCACTTACAGATATAGCTGCCATGCTGAAAGCGGCCAGGGAGGATCTGGCAGATGGGGAATTCCTGTTTGAGTTATCCGACGGGTTTACCGGCTTCAAAGATATCGCCGGATTTACGAAGTTTAATTATGCATTGGCGGCACGTGTAGCCATATACCGCAAGCAGTGGGCAGAAGCACTGACTGACCTGCAGGGATCATTCCTGGACCTGGCAGGCGATTTGAATACTGGTGCCTATCATATCTTTTCCACTGCGGCGCACGATATCACCAACCCTGCATTTTATGAGCGTAATGAATCCGGAGATATCAGACTGGCACATCCATCCTATGCGGCGCAAATAGCGCCGGGGGATGACCGTATTGACAAAACTGCCCTGAGAGATGATCCGGCTACAAAAGATGGGCTTACCAGTGACCGGGATTTCTGGATCTATCGCTCAGAAACTGCTCCTGCCGCAATTATCCGCAATGAAGAACTGATTCTAATTTATGCGGAAGCGAAAATACAGTTGAACCAGTTGCCTGATGGCAAAACGGCTATAGACAGGATCCGGAAAGCTCATAACCTGGCACCATACGGAGGGGCGTTGGATCAGGCCCCATTAATCACGGAAATGTTGACGCAACGACGGTTCTCCCTTTATGGGGAAGGACATCGCTGGGTAGATATGAGAAGATATAACCGGCTGGCTACACTGCCCATTGACAGGCCCAATGATGATGTATGGCCTCAGCTGCCTTTACCATTGGCAGAAGTAGGGAACTAGGGGGAAGTAGGAATAAGACTCAAAAGAGGTCGGGTAAAAGCAGGTTGCTGCTTACCCGGCCTCTCGGGCTTTTATTGTGGGCCGTTAGTATTTTATATACTTTGTTATTTATATTTGCAGGATATTTTTAATCCCTTATGCCAATATGAAAGCAATACTCTTATTTGTTAGCCTTATCTGTGCCATACCCGGCCTGTTAAGTGCAGCTGGCCCCGGCCCTGAAGTAAAACTGAGCAAATCTTTTGCAGAACCAGTAGATGGAAATACCAGACTGCTGATGATGAAAAACGGCAATACGCTGTTCTTCCACTTTATGCCTAAAGGAGGCATCAAGGTAGCTGTTTATGACAGCACCGGAAAACAGAAGAGAACTAAAATACTCACCGGTAAAGAATGGGATGCGGATGATCTGGCAAAAGGTACACTGGGTGGCCTGTATGAAATTAACGGCAATGCAGTGATATTCCTGGTACAGATGGTAAAGAAACGGCTTTCACTTATACGGATAGTGATAGATCCTCAAACAGCTGCGGTAAAGCAGGAAGATAATCTGGCCGCGTCCTTTAAGTATAACATCTTTAAAGGATATGCTATGTTCTTCGGAGGGGTGGCTATGCCGGAAATCAGGGTGGAAAAAGATCCCGAATCGGATTATTATGCGATCTGTGTTTTAAATAGTTTTTCCTCTGATCGTAGTAAACGTCTGGAAATAGTGCACTATGATGGTACCCACCAGGAAATTAACCGTGCCTTTTATGATTCTCCCAATGGTACGTATAAATATATAGATCCATTGGCAATGTATGTGCATCGGGATGAGTTCGTATTTATTAGCTCATTTGGATATAATACCGCTACTTCAGGGGGAAAAGACAGTCGTATCATCATCTCCCGGCTGGATAAAGGGGCCACTAAATTTGATCACCAGCTATTGGACTATACAGACGATTTCAGTCATGTGGAAGCGGCCCTCCAGTATGATACTACCGAAAGAACAGTACAAATGCTAACGCTTACAACGGTGGAAAGGATAAAGGAGCTTAAGGGAAAGAATGCGAGGAATACCTATGCCACGATGCTTCATTTTATTGATCCGGCAAAGCTTACCGTAAAACATAAGCATTTCCTGGAAAATACCTATGCCTCCTCCTATGCACAGGAAAAACTAGGATATAAGCATTCCTACACCGGCATTCCGCAAAATTTTGTAATTAACCCGGACCATTCTATTACGGTGATGTCGGAAGAGATCGTTCAAACTACCACGAGCTCCGGTAATACTTCCAGTACGACCACAGACCTTGGAGATATTGGCATTTCCAGATATGATAAATTAGGACAGGAAGTTGGCGGCTTTGCGGTAGCTAAAAAGCAACAGGTGACGGGGATAGTAGAGCCCCTCTATATATACCGTAAAAATCATGGTGCATGGTCTTTTCGTACAGGGAGCATATTTTTTACCACCGGAATCAGTAATAAATCTTTCTTCTCTTACGAATATGTACACAGTGGAGATGCTGAATATGTGCTGTTCAATGACTACGTTAAAAATACGGAGGGAAAAGAAACCTCCAAAAGTAAAAAGACGATGCGTTTTGTGAGTGGGACCAATACCATCTGTTATCAGAAAAAAAATAACCAGGTAGAGAAATTCTATCTGTTTGGTGATCCAGGTGAAAAAGAAGTGTCCCGCTTTGTTATTCTGGAGGGATCGGCAAGAAGTCCTGACCAGAAAACCTTTGCTACCATTATGCTGGAAAATAACGGCAATAGTAAAAGGGCGTTTGTTGCCTGGATTAAATTCTAACCCTTTTCACCCCATCCATAATTTATTTAGAAACTTACGCGGATTTTTTTCCATCTTCCTGTTCTGATATACAGGAAGATGGAAAAAAATATCTTGTTATTCCCGGTATTCCTCTTGTTGTGGATACCATACACAAAAGCACAATCCCAGGCTGTTACCAATGAACAGCGGGCAAAGGCCTTACAGGAGGCTATTTATAAGCATTTATATAATAGCAGCACACAGCTGTTTATTCAAACCAATGTGCCTGCCAAAAATCATAATCTGCATGCTGATCTTTGGGGACTATGTGCCATGATACAGGCCGCCAATGAGATGGAGGCCCTGGACCCTGCCCAGGCATATATGCCGCCTGTAGTAAAGGCGATTGACCAGTACTATGATCCTGCTCCTCCTGCACCTGGATTTGCTTCTTATGTGATGAAGGAAAGGCAGGAAGATAGGTATTACGACGATAATCAATGGATTGGTATTGCTTATATGGATGCCTACCGTCGTAATAAACAACCCGCTTACCTGGATGGCGGCAGGATGATCTACACTTTTATGATGACAGGGTATGATACTGTTTCCGGTGGTGGGCTATACTGGCGGGAAAAGGATCTTACCACCAAAAACACCTGTTCCAATGGCCCTGGTATTTTGCTGGCCCTGCAACTGTATGCAGCCACCCAACAAAAAGGGTATCTGGATACTGCACTATTACTGTATACCTGGACCAACCGGCATTTGCAGGCCGGAAACGGTGTATACTGGGATGCTATCAAACCTTTGCAACACCGGATAGATTCGGCGACGTATACCTATAACACGGGTACTATGCTGGAAGCTAATGTAAAACTGTATCGCCTAACAAAAGAAAAACGCTATCTACGGGAAGCACAGCGGATAGCAGCAGGCAGCTATGATCATTTTATCAAAACCGGTAAACTAGGTACCGCCTACTGGTTTAATGCGGTACTATTAAGAGGATATGAAGCACTATACCAGATAGATAAAAACAACAAATATCTGAAAGCCATGCAGGAGTATGCGGACCATGTATGGGAAAAGGAGCGGAATGAACAGCACCTCGTGGGACGTAAGCCGGAAAAAGAACTGCTGGCGCAGGCAGGGATGCTGGAAATATATGCCCGGCTGGCCCGGCTAAAAATACAATAGTAGGATCGTAAAAAAACAGCCACCTTATCATTATCCCGTTATTTACTCCAATTGGGAAAAATATATCCGTTAATAAATTCCGGATATAGTAAACCATTGATATACTATTGAAATACTTTTGCCATTAGCTTGATACCTGTATTATTGGCTGTAAATACCTGACTAATCTGCCTTTTATAGTAAGGTTACACAAATAATATATTCTTTAAAAACTGATGAAACCAGCATGGGGTACCCGTGCCAGGCTTCCTATTGCCATAATGGTATATTGATTTTCACAGCATCTTTTAATTGATAATGGCTGCAAACACTAAAAACAAATCGCAAAAGAAACCCGGATCCCGTTCTCTGTTTTACCGGATATCCGCATGGTTGCATCTATGGCTGGGATTGATTTCCGGAATTATTGTAGTGATCATTTGTATCACCGGTTGTATATGGGTATTTAATGAAGAAATTACCGGCCTGCTGCAACCGGAAACAAATGTAGCACCCCAGCATAAAGCAATCCTTAAACCCTCCCAGATCATGGCGGTAGTGGAAAAGGAATACCCGGGTAAAAGGCCCGGATATGCTATATATAAGCAGGGGAAAACTATTGAAGTAAGCATGGGGGGCAGAAAAGGTGGCTCTACGCTGCATATAAATCCGTACTCAGGTGAAGTGATCAGTAAGATAGAACGTAAGGAAGGAGAGACCAGTTTTTTCAGATGGATATTAAACGGCCACCGTTTCCTTTGGCTGCCTTATCAGATTGGCCGGCCTATTGTTAACTACAGTACCCTGATTTGTGTGATTACATTGATCAGCGGACTAGTGCTGTGGTGGCCCAAAAAGTGGAACAAAAACACCCGGCAGCAAAGCTTTAAGATTAAATGGGGCGCCAGCTTCAAGCGTGTGAATTATGACCTGCATAATGTGTTCGGGTTCTATAGTTTACTGTTGCTGCTGATGATTGCCTTAACAGGTATGGTATGGGGGATTGAATGGTATAGCAAAGGACTTTACTGGGTTACAGCAGGAGGAAAGCCATTGCCGGAATTTGTAGAACTGAAATCGGATTCCCTGCAGGCCAATAAACATTACACACCTGCCCAGGCAGCCGATCTTGCATGGAACAAGGTAACTGCCAAACATGCTGCTGCCAAAGGTTTTTATATCGCGTTCCCGGATACGGCACGTCCCAAAGCCATCATCAATATTATTGTTTATCCAAGTAAAGGCCAGTATTACAATAATCAGCGCTATGCTTTTGATCAGCATACACTGGCCGAATTGAAAGGGAATAAACTATATGAAGAAAGTTATGCAGAAGCATCTTTTGGAACCAAACTCAGGCGTATGAACTATGATATACATGTGGGCAGCATTCTGGGATTGCCAGGTAAGTTCCTGGCCTTTTTTGCCAGCCTGATCGGAGCTACATTGCCAGTGACAGGTTTTTTGGTTTGGTGGGGCAAACGAAAGAAAAAGAAGCAGCCGGCCAAAGTACCTATCATCCCCAACGCAAAAAATGAAGTCCCTGCTGTAGCCATCCACTAGCAGCAATCCGGATACACAACAAAATAAATTGGTAAACGAAGGAACTACATGCCGCTGTAGTTCCTTCGTCCGTTTAAGGCAGTTCCCCAAACCTTCGTAACTTCAGGATGTAACCTTAAAAACAGCGACTATGAAAAAAGCGCATGTAATTACAGGATTATGGCTCATGGGATTATATATGGCTGCTTTACCCGTGATTGCCCAGCAGCTACCCCGGCAGCAATTCATTCAGCGGCTGATGAAACAGATGACACTGGATGAAAAGATTGGCCAGCTAAACCTGCTCACCAGCGATATGGATGTAACCGGTCCATTTATGAAGGAGGACTATAAAAAAGAGATAGCATCTGGTTTGTGCGGGGCCATTTTTAATGCTTATACTCCCCGTTATACGCGCCAGTTGCAGGAGATTGCCATGAAAACAAGGTTAAAAATTCCCCTGCTTTTTGGTTATGATGTGATTCATGGACACAAGACCATTTTCCCTATTCCGCTAGGAGAAGCTTGTACCTGGGATATGGCACTGCTGGAGAAGAGTGCCCGTATTGCTGCAGAGGAAGCCAGTGCGGATGGTTTACACTGGACTTTTTCCCCGATGGTGGATATTGCCAGGGATCCCCGCTGGGGCCGTGTAGCAGAAGGCGTGGGAGAAGATACCTGGTATGGTGTGCAGGTAGCCAAAGCCAAGGTGAAAGGTTATCAGGGAACGGACCTGTCTGCCAACAATACGATATTGGCCTGTGTAAAACATTTTGCACTCTATGGCGCAGTGGAAGCCGGGCGTGATTATAATACCGTAGATATGAGCCGGCACCAGATGTTTGAGGTATATATGCCTCCCTACAAAGCCGCTATTGATGCAGGAGTAGCTACGGTGATGACTGCTTTTAATGAAGTAGATGGCATACCCGCTACGGGCAACAGATGGTTGCTGACAGATTTGCTGCGTAAACAATGGGGATTCAAAGGTTTTGTGGTAACCGATTACACATCTATGAATGAAATGATTCCGCATGGGGTGGCTAAAAATGAATATGAAGCTGGCGGACTGGCAATGAATGCCGGGGTGGATATGGATATGCAGGGAAGCATATACGTTACCCAACTAAAGCAGTTGCTGCAGGATAAAAAAATAACATTGCAGCAGATAGATGCAGCAGTATACCGCGTGCTTGAGGCGAAGTATAACCTGGGGCTTTTCAGTGATCCGTTCAGGTATTGTGATACCACCAGGGCACAGCAGGTAATCCTGTCGGCGGCACATCTGCAGGCAGCAAGGGAAATAGCACAGCGCTCTATTGTATTACTGAAAAACGAAGGACAGCTATTGCCATTAAAGAAGCAGGGTACTATAGCGGTGATAGGGCCACTGGCAGATAGCAAGCGGGATATGATAGGCAACTGGTCGGCTGCCGGGGATGCAGCCAGGGCGGTGACTCTGCTGGAGGGGATCAAAAACAAATTGGGCCAGGGAGCTACTGTGTTGTACGCGCCGGGAGGACATATTACTACAGATGCCAACCTGCTGAGTAAAGCATGGCAGCAACCGCAGCTAAAGCAATCCGATACGGCGAATAGTGCGCAAATGCTGGCCACTGCATTAGAACAGGCGAAGAAAGCGGATATAGTGGTGATGGCATTGGGAGAATCTCAAGGGATGACCGGAGAAGCGGCGAGCCGGTCGGATATCAGTATTCCACCGGGGCAGCGTTCACTGCTGAAGGCAATTATGGCTACCGGAAAACCCGTGGTGCTGGTATTGATGAATGGCCGCCCCCTTACCCTGGAATGGGAAAATGAACATGTTCCCGCTATCCTGGAAACCTGGTTCCTGGGTACAACGGCAGGGGATGCTATCGCAGATGTGCTGTTTGGCGACTATAACCCTTCCGGAAAAATTACAATGACCTTTTCCCGGAACGTAGGGCAGATCCCCATTTATTATAACTATAAAAATACAGGCCGCCCATTAGATCCCAATAATAAATACTCTTCCAAATATCTGGATGTGAGCAATGAGCCGTTGTTCCCCTTTGGCTTCGGATTAAGCTATACCAGGTTTACCTATAGTCCTGTTTCTCTGGATAAAAAACAGTTGTCTTCAACAAGCAAATTACGTATAATGGTAAAGGTTGCGAATGAAGGCAACTATGACGGAGAAGAAGTGGTGCAGCTATATATCCGGGATCATCAGGGGAGCATAACCAGGCCCGTGAAAGAATTAAAAGGATTTAAGAAAATTTTCCTCAAAAAAGGAGAAAGCAGGGACATCGTTTTTGAGTTAGGCGCCGCCGACCTGAAATTTTATGACAAAGAATTGCACTGGACAACCGAGCCTGGCAGTTTTACCGTATTTGTTGGTACCAACAGCCGCGATGTGCAGTCGGCAGATTTTACTTTGCAATGAGGCAGGAGAAAAAGCCAGGTTGCGGTCAGAAATGAGAATAACTGGCCATTTTTGCGATATTAAGAGGCGCTTTTAAAAAAATGCTTTGTTATTTCACAATAGTTATTACTTTTGTACCCGATATTATGAATACAAACGTACATACACATCATCACCATCATTCTTACCACACCGGTAGGCAGGTATGATATTATGTATTAAAATATATTAATGATCATTATCAGAGGCTTACCGGAACGGTAGGCCTTTTTTATTTTCCCCTGATCCTGGCAGGTAAGGGAGTATAAAATTCAATCATGAAACTGAAAATTGCTATTCAAAAGTCCGGGCGCCTGCACGAAGATTCCATCAAACTGTTGAAGGAATGCGGTATTGACATCAACAATGGTGTGAATAAACTGAAAACAGAAGCTACCAACTTCCCGCTGGAAGTATTTTTTCTCCGTGATGATGATATTCCGCAATACATAGAAGACGGCGTGGCTGATATTGGGGTGGTAGGCGAAAATGTAGTGTTGGAAAAAAAGAAGCAGGTGCGTGTAGTAGAAAAGCTGGGCTTTGGCAAATGCCGCTTGTCAATGGCCGTACCTAAGGCGATGGATTATAATAATGTAAAGGATCTGCATAATCTGAAGATTGCTACCAGCTACCCGGTTATTTTGGGAGATTTTTTGAAGAATAATGGTGTTACCGCAGATATTCATGAAATCAGCGGATCTGTTGAGATAGCACCAGGTATAGGATTGGCAGCGGCTATCTGTGATCTGGTAAGCAGCGGTTCTACCTTGTTCATGAATGGGTTGAAAGAAGTGGAAACGGTATTGAAGTCAGAAGCAGTATTGATTGCGAATGAAGGATTGCAGGAGGCACAGCAACTGTTGTTGCAGAAACTGTTATTCCGCATACAGGCGGTAAGAAAAGCAAAGAACAATAAATACATCTTATTAAATGCCCCTAATAATAACCTGAAAGAGATCATCAGTTTATTACCGGGTATGAAAAGCCCTACCGTACTACCATTAGCTGAAGAAGGCTGGAGTTCTGTACATTCTGTACTGAATGAAAATGATTTCTGGGATATTATTGAAAGCCTGAAGGCTGCCGGAGCACAAGGGATCCTGGTAGTACCTATTGAAAAGATGGTCATCTGATGTGCTGCGGAGAATGTTTAAAACAGGCATTCGCTTTTTTACTAGTAATTGATCAATTGTAATTCACTTTGCACTATGCAAACAATTCAATATCCTGATAAAGGTACGTGGCAGGAAATACTCCGGCGTCCGGCAATGGATACTACTGCGCTGGAAAACACGGTTACCGGTATTTTGCAGGATGTACAACAAAATGGGGATGCTGCTGTACGTAAATATGCACAGCAGTTTGATAAAGTAGCACTAACGGATTTTATTGCGGCACCGGCTGAGTTTGAAGCTGCCGCAGCTTCACTGGATCCGGCTTTAAAGAGGGCTATCCAGCAGGCAGCAGAAAATATCACTACATTTCACCGTGCACAGCAGGAACAAAGTAAAGTGATTGCTACGATGCCAGGGGTAGAATGCTGGCGCCGCGCCGTGGCGATCGATAAAGTGGGATTATATATCCCTGGAGGATCAGCCCCTTTGTTTTCCACTATCCTCATGCTGGGTATTCCTGCAGCGATAGCCGGATGTAAGGAAGTGATACTATGTACTCCTTCCAATGCCGCAGGGCAGGTGCATCCCGCCATTTTATATGCCGCTCAGCTGGTAGGTGTTAATAAAGTATTTAAGATTGGAGGGGTACAGGCTATAGCAGCAATGGCCTATGGAACGGAAACGGTGCCCCAGGTATATAAGATTTTTGGGCCGGGCAATCAGTATGTTACCTGTGCCAAACAGCTGATCAATAAAGCAGGCGTAGCGATAGACATGCCGGCCGGCCCTTCTGAAGTGGCGGTATTGGCAGATGATAGCTGCGAGCCGGCTTTCGTTGCCGCCGATTTGTTATCGCAGGCAGAACATGGCGCTGATAGTCAGGTGATCCTGATTACGACCTCTGCTACGGTGATCACAGCTGTTGAAAAAGAAGTAGCTGCTCAGCTGGCACTATTGCCACGTAAGGAGCTGGCGGCAAAGGCACTGGCAAATAGCAAACTGATCCTTGTTGATAACATGACGACTGCCACAGCCCTGTTGAATACTTATGCACCGGAGCACTTAATCGTGGCGTGTAAAGATGATATTAACATCGCGGATAGTATTACTAATGCCGGCTCTGTATTCCTGGGCAATTATACGCCGGAAAGTGCGGGTGATTATGCCTCTGGTACCAATCATACACTACCCACCAATGGATATGCTAAGGCATACAGTGGTGTATCCTTGGATAGTTTTGTGAAAAAGATCACCTTTCAGCGGATTACCCGCGAAGGACTGGCACAGATAGGCAGTACTATTGAGATCATGGCAGCGGCAGAAGGGCTGGATGCGCATAAAAATGCCGTGACCATCCGATTGAAATAACCGGATAGATAGTGCTGCAGACAAAGCTGCGTTATATATCTGCTGAAAATACATCGCTCATGGCCTGCGGCGCAATGCCTGCGGCTTATTAAACCAAACGTGCATGTTTAACTTAGATAATTTACTACGCGAAAATATTAAACGACTGGTGCCTTATTCCTCTGCCCGGGATGAATTTAAGGGAGAGGCAAGCATTTACCTGGATGCCAATGAAAATAGTTTCGGGTCTCCGTTACCGGTGGCTTATAACCGTTACCCGGATCCTATGCAGTGGAAACTAAAATATAAACTGGCTGAAATAAAGGGAGTGCCGCCGCAAAACATATTTTTAGGGAATGGCAGTGATGAAGCGATTGATGTATTGTACCGTGCCTTTTGTAATCCAGGGGTGGATAATGTGATCTTATGTCCGCCTACTTATGGCATGTATGAGGTAAGTGCCAATATCAATGATGTGGTGATCCGCAAGGTGAGCCTTACTCCTGATTTTCAGCTGGATTTCCCTCCTTTGCAGCAGGCCATTGATGAGCACACTAAAATGATCTTTATCTGCTCCCCCAATAACCCTACCGGTAATTCCATTCACCGGGAAGATATCGAGATGCTGCTGAATAATTTTGATGGCATCGTGGTTATTGATGAAGCGTATATCAACTTTGCCCGTCAGAAAACATTTATCCAGGAATTAACAGAGTATCCTAACCTGGTAGTATTACAAACCCTGTCAAAAGCCTGGGGATTAGCCGCCCTGCGTGTAGGGATGGCATTTGCCAGCGAAGAGATTATTAATGTTATCAATAAGGTAAAACCACCTTACAACATTAATCAGGCCGCCCAGGAACTGGCCTTGCAGGCACTGGATAATATCAGCAGTGTAAATGAATGGATCCGGGAAATTGTGATTGAAAGAGATAAACTGGCTGCCGGATTTGCGCAATTGCCACAGGTAGTAAAAGTATATCCCAGTGATGCGAACTTCATCCTGGTGAAAACCACGGATGCCAAAGGAATATACAATCAACTGGTGGAGCAGGGGATTATTGTACGTGACCGCTCCAAAGTAGAGCTGTGCGCAGGATGCCTGCGTATAACGGTAGGCACACCAACCGAAAATATCGAATTGCTGTCAGCAATGCAACAATTGGTATTATCTTAAAAACCATCCACCTTTAATATGAAAAAGTTTTTGTTAAGTATTAATTATAAACTCTTTGTTATCGGCTACGTGATCTGGTTGTTGTTCGGTGCACTGATTAATTTCGGGATACGTAAACAGGCACTGACCAGTGAAAATATCATTTCACTCCTGGTAGTAGGGTTTTTAACTATTGCAGCATTAACTGTATTTGGTTTATTTCGTAAAAAGGAAGATCACAACTAAAAATAATAATTGAATGAAGCGTGTTCTCTTTATAGATCGTGATGGTACCCTGATTAAAGAAGTACCTCCTACTTATCAGATTGATAGCCTGGAAAAAGTAGAATTTTATCCGAAAGCTTTTACCTATATGGCTAAAATAGCTGCGGAACTTGATTACGAACTGGTGATGGTAACCAACCAGGATGGGTTGGGTACTGCTGCTTTTCCGGAAGATACTTTCTGGCCGGCACAGGAATTCATAATCAGGGCGTTTGAGAATGAGGGCGTGGTTTTTAAAGAGGTATTCATCGACCGTAGCTTTCCTGCTGATAATGCGCCTACGCGCAAACCAGGTACAGGGATGCTAACAAAGTACTTCTCTCCCGATTATGACCTCGCCAATTCTTTTGTAATAGGGGACCGTATTACAGATGTGCAGCTGGCTAAGAACCTGGGTGCAAAAGCAATATGGATCAATGAAGGTACAGGATTGGGAAATACAGAAATAAAAGATGACGCTGCGGCGCTCCGGCCGGTAATTGCGCTGGAGTCTACCGACTGGGCCAAAATATATGAATTCCTGAAGCTGGGATTGCGTACGGTAACACATACACGCAAAACGAAGGAAACGGATATTGTTGTATCACTGAACCTGGATGGTACCGGCAAGGCGGATATTGATACCGGTCTTGGTTTTTTTGATCATATGCTGGATCAGATTGCCCGTCATGGGGGTATTGATCTGACGATCAAAGCTAAGGGAGATCTGCATATTGATGAGCATCATACTATAGAAGATGTGGGTATTACACTGGGCGAAGCAATGGCTTTGGGGCTGGCAGATAAGAGAGGTATGGAACGCTACGGTTTCTGCCTGCCTATGGATGACTGTTTGGCACAGGCTGCCATTGATTTTGGCGGACGTAACTGGATTGTTTGGGAGGCTACCTTCAACCGGGAGAAAATAGGGGAAATGCCTACAGAAATGTTTTACCATTTCTTTAAATCATTTTCCGATGCCGCCAAATGCAACCTGAATATCCAGGCTACCGGCCAGAATGAACATCATAAAATAGAAGCCATCTTCAAGGTTTTTGCCAAAGCTATTAAAATGGCGGTGCGCAGAGATCCTATGCATATGCAATTGCCCAGTACCAAAGGCGTGCTTTAATATAATTGTATATAGAAAACAAAAAGCTGATCAGTATTACCTGATCAGCTTTTTGTTTTATGTAAATGAGATAAATTTTATGCCCTGAAGAATATCTTCTTCTTATACAGCCAGTAGCACATACCCCATTCCAGGCCAAATATGACGAGGGCGGCTACTACCTTTATCCAGTTTTCGCTCATGGAAAGCGGTTGTAACAAACCGTTTACGATTACGCCCACATATTCATTAAACCACCGGTGGCCCACAATTTCAAAAAACAGGTAGATAAAAATGGAGTTCATACCTATCACCGTAAAGAAACTGAGGTAGCGGGGATGTTTCAGCACATCAATCCAGGCATAGGAGGCCAGTAATGCCCAGAGGCACCAGGCACCGGATGCCAGGGTAAAGGAAGAGGTGGCGATCCGTTTGATAATAGGCGTAATATTCAGCCAGTCAAGACCATAACCCATTATAAAACAGCCAGCCCCTGCCAGAAACAGGTATTGGAGTTTTTGCCGGGCAGGCCGGTCCTGTAGTAATAATTTACCCGCTAATACCCCCCAGATGGTATGTGCAGCTGTAGGCAGGCAGTTAATAGCCACCCAGCCACCACGATTGATTTTGCCCATCAGCACCTGATCCATGTAATTCCCGAAGTTATGCTGATTGGTAAAAGGTTGGTCAAAGCCCGGAATGTTGGTAAACCGGTACAGGCACTCTGTTAATAATAATAGTCCGAGGCTGAAAACAATCTGTGCACTAAAATTCCAGCGGAATATCAGAAAAGCTACCAGCGTGGTAAAAGACAATTGGGTAAGCACATCCCATAGCTCAAAAGAGAGGTTTTCTCCGCGTACTGCGTAATCCAGTACTCCCCAGAAAAACAGCCAGAAGGAGCGGGTCAGTGTTTTCCTGGCTTGCTGTCCCCAGGGCACACCCTGGCTATCCTGGCGGGTCAATGAAAAAGCCATGGCAGTACCAGCCATAAACATAAAGGCCGGTTGTACCAGGTCCCACATGCGTAAACCATGCCAGGGATGGTGTTCAAATTGTTCTAAAACTCCTTGTAAAAAGGAATTATCAGTCACATTCTTGAGCCGCTTGTATAATCCGGCTGCTTCAAAAGCAAGCAGCACCATGATAAAGCCACGCAGAAAATCCAATGACAACAAGCGTTGCAGCTTGGTTTTATTGTCGGTAACAGGTAAAAGGGGAGTAGACACGTTCAAAAATTTTCGATAAGATAGAAAATAAAAAATTTGCATTTTGAAAAAAAACCTCGGATATTTGCTTTCGATATGAAAAATAGCATGATAAATAAAATGTGGTGGTGGCACGGAATCAGATCCTGATTGCAGTGTTGCATAACCATGTTTCGTTTAGAAATATATTTGGAAGGCTCGCTGTTACAGCGGGCCTTTTGTTTTTTTACACCTTACTTTTCAACTTTTAATCAAGCTCACAGGAAATTTAATATAGATCATGCGTACTATTCAAGTAAAAACGAGATCCAAACAAATGCTGGCGGACATATTCACGCCGGTGGGCATTTATCTGCGTCTGAGAGATAAGTTCCCCGGTGCTGTTTTGCTGGAAAGCACAGACTCCCGTGCCAGTGCAAACAGCTTTTCTTTTATATGTATCAAGCCGATTGCAGGTATTGAGGTAACTTCTACCAGCGAGTTTGAATTCAAATACCCTAATCTTCCTGTAGAAAAGAAGCAATTAAAAAACCGCCAAAGTGTGCTGGATGAAATGCAGCAGTTTATCAAAGGGTTTTCCTTTACGGGAAAGTCGCCGGTACCGGGCATAGAAGGACTCTTTGGCTACAGCACTTTTGACTCGGTACAATTCTTTGAAACCGTAGCATTTAATAAAGATAAGCAGCAAGGCAATACGATCCCGTTGATGCGGTACCGTTTTTATCAGTATGTAATTGCCATCAACCATTTTAAAGATGAGCTGTATTTATGTGAAAACCAGGTAGAGGGGATGGATAGTGAGTTTGAACTGGTAGAGTCACTGATCCGGCACAAAGATTCTCCCGGTTACCCTTTTGAAGCCCTGGGAGAAGAACGAAGCAATATGAGCGATGCGGAATATATGCAAATGGTGGAGCTGGGAAAAAAACATTGCTTCCGCGGAGATGTTTTCCAGGTAGTACTTTCCCGCGCTTTCCAGCAGGATTACCGGGGTGATGAATTTAATGTATACCGTGCCCTTCGCTCTATTAACCCTTCTCCTTACCTCTTTTACTTTGATTACGGCGATTATAAATTAATGGGTTCTTCTCCGGAAGCACAGCTGGTGATCCGGAATGGCAAGGTAACCATGCACCCGATAGCCGGCACTTTCCGCCGTACAGGCAATGATGAACAGGATAAAATCCTGGCTGATAAATTATTGCAGGACCCGAAGGAAAATGCAGAGCATGTAATGCTGGTAGACCTGGCGCGTAACGACCTTAGCCGCCACGCCAGTAAAGTGCAGGTAGATTCTTATCGTAAGATCCAATACTACTCACACGTTATCCACCTGGTAAGTGAGGTAACGGGACAAATACCAAAGGATATCAATCCATTTACCATATTGGCGGATACCTTCCCGGCAGGTACACTGTCCGGAGCACCTAAATACAGGGCTATGGAAATCATCGATCAATATGAGCCTACTGCACGTGGCTTCTATGGTGGATGTATTGGGTTTGTAGGATTTAACGGCGATTTTAATCATGCCATCATGATCCGCTCTATCCTTAGCAAGGATAATACGCTCTACTATCAGGCAGGAGCCGGTGTTGTGGCGCAATCGGTCGCCTCTTCCGAACTGGACGAAGTAGGTAATAAATTAAATGCATTAAAACAGGCCATTCTGCTGGCACAAAAAATCTGACATGAACATTCTGGTTTTCGATAATTACGACTCCTTTACCTATAACCTGGTTCACCTGGTAGAAAAAATCATTGATGGTAAAGTAACGGTATTCCGCAATGATGAAATTCCGTTAGAAAAAGTAAATGATTTTGATAAAATCATCTTATCACCAGGTCCTGGGATTCCCGAAGAGGCTGGCTTGTTATTGCCCCTTATCAAGGAATATGCCCCCACTAAATCAATTTTTGGCGTGTGCCTTGGGCAACAGGCGATAGGGCAGGCGTTTGGTGCCAGCTTAACCAACCTTAAAGAAGTATATCACGGGGTAGCTACCAATATCAATATTATTGCGGAAGAAGGCCGCTTGTTTAAAAACCTGCCCAGACAGCTGGAAGTAGGCCGTTATCACTCCTGGGTAGTGGACGAAAGTACCTTACCGGAAGAACTGCTCGTTACCGCTAAAGATGAACATGGCTATATTATGGCACTGCAGCATAAGAAATACGATGTAAGCGGGGTACAATTCCATCCGGAAAGTGTACTTACTCCGGAAGGAGAAAAGATTATGAGGAATTGGCTGGGAAAGTAGCTATCAGCTGTTGGCGGTTAGCTATTAGCTTTAATTAAAACAATAGTACCGCAGAGAAACAACAGTAAGAAAGTATTACCTGGCAATTATAACACCATCTTCGCAGCTAAAGGCTAAAAGCTAACTGCTAATAGCTAAAACAACACACCATGAAAAAAATACTCAATTATCTTTTTGAACATAAAACATTCAGCCGGAGTGCCGCCAAAGATATGTTGGTGAACATTTCGAAGGGCATCTACAACGAAAGTGAACTGGCAGCCTTTATGACCGTTTTCCTCATGCGCAGTATCACCATTGACGAATTACTGGGTTTCCGGGATGCTTTACTGGAATTGTGTATTCCGGTGAACCTGAATGGTTACGATGTGCTGGACATCGTAGGTACCGGCGGGGATGCAAAAAATACGTTCAATATTTCTACCTTGTCGTGCTTTGTGGTAGCTGGTACAGGGGCAAAAGTGGCCAAGCATGGTAACTATGGGGTATCTTCCATCAGCGGAGCTTCCAATCTGATGGAGTCCGTAGGATACAAGTTTAAAAATGACGATGCCAAGCTGCAGTCAGAGCTGGATGTTGCCGGCGTATGTTTCCTGCATGCACCTTTATTCCATCCGGCATTAAAGCATGTGGCCGGGGTAAGGCGGCAGTTGGGGATCCGTACTTTCTTTAACATGCTGGGGCCCCTGGTAAATCCTGCATTGGCTAAGTCACAGCTGATAGGGGTATACAGCCTGGAAATGGCGAGGGTATATAATTACCTGTTCCAGCAAACCGATAAGCAGTACGCTATTGTGCACAGCCTGGATGGATATGATGAAATATCCCTGACGGCAGATACCCGGATTATTACCAACAAGGGAGAAAAAGACTGGACTCCGGAAGAGCTGGGTAAAAGAAAGGTGCATCCGGAAGATATTTATGGCGGTAATTCTGTGGAAGACGCAGCGAAGATATTTATGAAAATATTGAAGGGTGAAGGTACCTGGGCACAAAATTCTGTAGTATTTGCTAATGCCGCGATGGGTTTATATGCGATGGGGCAGTACAAGGACTATACAGATTGTTTTCAGGCAGCCGTTA
The DNA here is from genome assembly GCF_040567655.1 of Chitinophaga sp. H8. Taxonomy (NCBI): domain Bacteria; kingdom Pseudomonadati; phylum Bacteroidota; class Chitinophagia; order Chitinophagales; family Chitinophagaceae; genus Chitinophaga; species Chitinophaga defluvii. The sequence continues at coordinate 2,905,705 of NZ_JBEXAC010000002.1, forward strand.
CCTCTCTGGAATCCGGTGCTGCACATAACGCTTTTAAGAAACTGATTGAATTGCAGTAAAATCTGAACAGGATGATTGCTACAATTAAAAACACCGCAAACAGGTAAAATGAAAAATATTCTGGCCGAAATAGTCGCGCATAAACATATTGAAGTAGCCGCTAAAAAACAGCAGCGCAGCATACAGGAGCTGGAACAGGCGCCCTGGTTTAAACGAAGTGCATTATCACTGTGCAATTTTTTACAGCAACCCGCTAAAACAGGCATCATTGCCGAATTCAAACGGCGTTCCCCTTCCAAAGGAGTGATCAATGGCAATGTTACGGTGCAGCAGGTAACTACTGCCTATACCCGCTATGGAGCTTCAGGCTTGTCTGTGCTGACGGATGAAAAATATTTCGGAGGATCCGTAGATGACTTGCAGCAGGCGCGTACCTATAATGAGATCCCCATTTTGCGGAAAGATTTTGTAATCGATGAATACCAGATCCTGGAAGCCAAAGCCATTGGGGCAGATGTTATTTTATTGATTGCAGAATGTCTTACTGCAGCAGAAGTGGCACACCTGGCTGCCTTTGCACATAACCTGGGACTGGAAGTACTCCTGGAAGTACATAGTGAAGCGCAGCTGGAAAAGGTAACTGATCATGTGCACCTTGTAGGGGTCAATAACCGCGACCTGATCACTTTTGAAGTGGATTTTAACAGATCCTGCGAGCTGGCACCTAAAATTCCTGCCGGCAAATGCAAAGTAGCAGAAAGCGGCATCAATGATCCGGCTGCTATCGTTACGCTTAAACAAGCCGGCTTCCAGGGCTTTTTGATCGGAGAGCACTTTATGAAACAAGAAGATCCTGCACGTGCATTTGAAAACTTTGTACAGGTGCTCCATCAAAAACTGGCGGCGGTATGAAAATAAAAGTATGTGGTATTACCAGGGCGGATGATCTGAATGAACTGGTGAATAACCAGGTAGACTATGCTGGATTTATCTTTCATGAAAAATCCCCCCGCTTTGTGGGTAATAAGCTGGATGCCAGAACGGTACGGGAAACTTCCGGGATTAAGAAAGTAGGCGTATTCGTCAATGCGGATATACAATTGGTACAGCGTACGGTCGCTGACTACCAGCTTAGTATGGTACAGTTGCATGGTGATGAAACACCGGAATATTGTGCCAGTATGAAAGCGATAATACCCGTGATGAAAGCATTTCGTATAGGAGCTAACGTAAACTGGGAGAAAGAGGTCGCCCCTTACATCCCTGTAACAGATTATTTCCTGTTTGATACGGCTTCCGTTCACTTATATGGTGGTACAGGAAAACAGTTTAACTGGGAGCTGCTGAATACCTATCCTTTTTCACATCCTTTTTTTCTGAGTGGTGGCATTGGTCCTGATGATGCCGCAGCCATAGAAAAATTACAACTGCCAGCCTTGTATGCTGTAGATGTGAATAGTAAATTTGAGACGGGTCCCGGCGTGAAGGACCTGCAAAAGGTAACACAATTTGTAAAACAGATTCATTTATCATATTTAAAATAAACGGCAATGGATATTGCGATGAATACCAGTGGCTCCAAATATCATGTAGATGAAAAAGGCTACTATGGACGGTTTGGTGGAGCGTATACCCCGGAAATGCTGTATCCCAACGTGGAAGAATTACAGGAACGCTACATGGAGATCTTAAGTGACCCTGCTTTTCAACAGGAGTTTGAAGACTTACTGAGAGATTATGTAGGCCGGCCTTCTCCTTTGTACCTGGCTAAACGTTTGTCTGAAAAATATAAAGCAAATATTTATCTAAAAAGGGAGGACCTGAATCATACAGGTGCCCATAAGGTAAATAATACAATAGGTCAGATTCTGCTGGCCAAACGCCTGGGTAAAAAGCGCATTATTGCAGAAACAGGTGCCGGTCAGCATGGGGTGGCTACTGCTACGGTGTGTGCTTTGATGGGACTGGAATGTGTAGTGTATATGGGCAGTATTGATATTGAAAGACAGGCGCCTAATGTGGCCCGTATGAAAATGCTGGGTGCTACAGTAGTACCGGCATTGAGTGGCAGCAGAACTTTAAAGGATGCCTGTAATGAAGCTATCCGCGACTGGATCAATAATCCGGTAGATACCCATTACATCCTGGGCACAGCTGCCGGGATGCATCCATATCCCGATATGGTGTCCCGCTTTCAGTCGGTGATCAGCGAAGAAATGAAAAAACAGTTGCTGGCTAAAACAGGCAGTGCCAACCCTGATTATATAGTAGCCTGTATTGGCGGAGGCAGTAATGCAGCGGGTGCATTTTTCCACTACCTGGATGAACCGGATGTGAAGCTGGTAGCGGTAGAAGCTGCCGGTAAAGGCGTACATAGCGGTCATTCTGCTGCTACTACCCAGCTGGGCAAAATAGGTATTATTCATGCCAGCAAAACTTTGTTAATGCAAACGGAAGACGGGCAGATTGTAGAGCCCTATTCTATATCCGCTGGTCTGGATTATCCCGGTATCGGTCCGTTGCATGCACATTTATATGAAACCGGACGGGCACAATTCCTGAGTGCTACAGATGAGGAGGCGCTGGCGGCGGGTTATGAACTGAGCCTCCTGGAAGGGATTATCCCGGCTATGGAATCGGCACATGCACTGGCTAAGTTGAAAGACCTGCCCCTGAATCCGGATGATGTAGTGGTCGTTTGCTTGTCGGGCCGTGGAGATAAAGACCTGGATACCTATATCCGCAATATGAAACGGCACGATTAATCATCGTGGTAAAAAGGAAACCGGAGATGCCGGCGCGTATATACGTAACAGCTATCCGGATAAAGAACTTTAAAATATTGTTATGCAAAATCGTATAGATCAGTTATTCGCTAACAAAAAACAGGGCGTTTTAAATATATATTGTACAGCAGGATTTCCTGAACTGAATGATACCGTGCGGATAATGACTGCATTACAGGAATCCGGTGCCGACCTGATAGAGCTGGGAATGCCATTTTCCGATCCACTGGCGGATGGCCCGGTTATCCAGGACAGCAGCACAAAAGCCCTGAAAAATGGGATGAGTATTCATACCTTGTTTGCACAACTGGAAGGGTTCCGGAAAACAATCCAGGTACCTGTTGTTTTAATGGGATATTTCAATCCGGTATTACAGTTTGGGGTGGAGGCATTTTGCGAAAGATGCGCAGCGGTAGGAGTAGATGGGATCATCGTACCGGATTTACCTATGTGGGAATATGAAGCGGAGTATAAAGCTATATTTGAAAAATATAATGTACACCTCATTTTTCTGGTAACGCCTGAAACCAGTGATGCCCGTATGCAGAAAATAGATGCATTAAGTAAAGGCTTTGTGTATGCGGTATCTTCTTCTTCTACAACCGGGAAAGATAAGAACATGAACGACCAGCAGGCGTATTTCCGGCGTTTGCAGGACTTAAAGCTGAAGAATCCTGTACTCATTGGTTTTGGTATTAAGGATAAAGCTACTTTTGACAATGCCTGTCAATATAGTAATGGTGCTATTATTGGTACCGCTTTTATCAAGGCACTGGAACAGGGACCTGACCTGGAAGCGGCGGTAAAAGGATTTGTGAAAAGTATTATTGGCCAGCCGGTACCCACCGTATAAGTAAAGGCCGGGAGATAAGTCATTCATCATTGATCATTGATAATTCATCATTCATGAAAACGGTCATCATAAAATACAACGCAGGCAACATCCGTTCTGTATTGTTTGCATTGGAGCGGATAGGTGTACAGGGAATTGTTACAGACGATGCTGCTGAGATAAAGGCAGCAGATAAAGTGATCTTTCCCGGGGTGGGGGAGGCCAGTACCGCCATGAAATACCTGAAGGAAAGAAAGTTGGATGAATTGATTGTAAACCTGCAGCAGCCCGTGCTGGGTATTTGTCTGGGGATGCAATTGTTATGCAAACATTCTGAAGAGAATAATACAGATTGTCTGGGCGTTTTTGATGTGGCGGTAAAACGTTTTGAATCGCCTGTAGAAAATGCTTTGAAGATACCTCAGATTGGCTGGAATAATATCACGGGCTTACATAGTGTTGTATTTGAGCATGTACCGGAAAACAGCTACATGTACTTTGTGCATAGCTATTATGCCGCATTAGGTACGGATACGGTAGCTACTACCAATTATGTCATCAATTACAGTGCAGCATTGCAAAAGGATAATTTTTATGCAGTGCAGTTTCACCCGGAAAAGTCAGCAGAAGCCGGGCAGCGTATTATTGAAAACTTTTTGAAACTATAAAGGATGCAGGCAGGAGTGGCAATAAGAAGGATTAATGTAGAAGATACCCTGCCCTTGCGCAGGGATGTTTTGTATCCGCAATTAACACTGGATGGCGTACGTGTAGCACATGATGAGGATGGCCTGCATTTCGGATTGTATGAGCAGGACCATTTGGTGACAGTAGTATCCCTGTTTCCCGGTAATGGCAGCGCCCAGTTCCGGAAGCTGGCTACTACATCTGCTTGTCAGGGAAAAGGATATGGCAGTAGTATGCTGGCGCACCTGGTACAATTTTGCCGGAAGGAGCGTATTGGTATTTTATGGTGCAATGCCCGCGATACTGCGGAAAGTTTTTATATCAAACTGGGCTTTCGGAAAACAGGCGACTATTTTCAGAAAGACGGTATTATTTTTTGTAGAATGGAATTACAGGTAAAAGAGAATATGGCCGCCAAAACTTTTGAAATCATCCCCGCGATAGATATTATCGGTGGTAAATGTGTGCGGCTTACACAGGGCGATTATGAGCAAAAGAAAGTATATAACGAACATCCGCTGGAAGTAGCCAAAGCGTTTGAAGCGATAGGGGTGAAGCGTTTGCATCTGGTAGACCTGGATGGCGCTAAAAAGGGGGCCGTAGTTAACTGGAACGTGCTGGAAAATATTGCCGGCAAAACCGGTATGACGGTAGATTTCGGAGGCGGCATTAAAACAGGAAAAGACCTGGAGATTGTATTTGAATGTGGTGCCGCATTAGCTACCATAGGTAGCATTGCAGTAAAAGATCCTGCGCTGTTCTTTAGCTGGGTAAAACAATATGGCCCGGATAAAATATTCCTGGGCGCAGATGTAAAAGAGGAGAAAATTGCGGTAGGAGGATGGCTCGAAACTACCGGACTGTCTGTATTTGATTTCCTGGAAGCAAATATTGAACAGGGAGTACGTAACATTTTCTGTACAGATATTGCCAAGGATGGGTTATTGCAGGGACCATCCATCCCATTATATAAAAAGATCCTGGAACGCTTTGCGGATATTCATTTTATTGCCAGCGGCGGGGTGAGTAATATTGAGGATGTGGTAGCTTTGCACGAAGCAGGTTGCAGTGGGGTGATCATTGGTAAAGCTATTTATGAAGGACACCTTGCTTTGGAAGAATTAAAGCCTTATTTGTAAAAATAATTATATGCTCACAAAACGCATTATACCCTGTTTGGATATTAAGGATGGCAGAACTGTAAAAGGGGTGAATTTTGAGAATATCCGTGATGCCGGGGATCCTATAGAACTGGGTGCTTTATATGCACAGCAGGGCGCGGATGAACTGGTATTTCTGGATATTACCGCTACCAATGAACGGAGAAAAACCCTGTCGGACCTGGTGAGCCGTATTGCCCGTCATGTGAATATTCCATTTACAGTAGGCGGCGGTATTGCCTCAGTAGAGGATGTCAATATTTTATTGCAATCGGGGGCAGATAAGATTTCTGTAAATACTTCCGCCTTTAAGCGTCCGGAATTACTGGACGAGTTATCCCGCGAATTTGGCAGTCAGTGTGTGGTATTGGCCATCGATACCCGTTTTGAGAATGATGATTGGTATGTATACCTGAATGGAGGAAGAGTGAAAACAGCAATTAAGGCATACGACTGGGCTAAAGAAGCCGTGAACCGTGGAGCAGGAGAAATTTTGCTTACTTCTATGAATAATGATGGTACTAAAAAAGGATTTGCCCTGGATATCACCGCTTTATTGTCACAAAATCTGAATGTGCCGGTAATTGCATCCGGTGGTGCAGGTACAATGGAGCATTTTGTGGAAGTATTCGACAAAGCGCAGGCAGATGCGGCACTGGCAGCAAGCATTTTCCATTACAAGGAAATTGAAATACCGGCACTCAAAACCTATCTTTATCATAAAGGAGTAAATATCCGGTTTTAAATCAACTACCGGCTATCTGAAAAATAGCCGGCATAAATATCATTAAAGCGGGCGCAACAGGCAGGCTGTTGCGCTAAACTAATAAAGCATATGCAGATAGATTTTGAAAAATCGGCGGATGGACTGGTGCCGGCAGTAATACAGGATGCAGCTACCCTTAAAGTATTGATGCTGGGTTATATGAACCGGGAAGCCCTGGATAAGACCATCGCAGAGAAGAAAGTGACCTTCTTTAGCCGGTCTAAAAACCGTTTATGGACCAAAGGGGAGGAGAGCGGAAATTTCCTGCTGGTACAGGATATTAAGGTGGATTGTGATAAAGATACCCTGCTGATCAGGGCTAATCCGGTGGGTCCGGTTTGTCATACCGGTGCGGATACTTGCTGGGATGAGAAAAATGTAAGCAATGATTTTCTGGCCAAACTGGAAAGTATTATTGCCGAACGCAAAAATAATCCTTCTGAAAAATCCTATACCTCCCAGCTGTTTGCCAAAGGCATTAATAAAGTAGCACAAAAAGTGGGAGAAGAAGCGGTGGAAGTAGTCATTGAAGCAAAAGACAACAATGAATCCTTGTTTTTGAATGAATCTGCGGATTTATTATTCCACTATCTTATCCTGTTGCAGGCCAAAGGTTATCAGCTGGCGGATGTAATCAAGGTGCTGGAAGGCAGACATAAATAAAGGATCCTACACTAAAGTGAATATCATGAAGTATTTATTTTTATGGATGATAAGTATATGCTTATCAGCAAACTTATGGGCACAACAGGTATCTGGCACTATTAAAGGCGCTAGTGGCAAAACGCTTTATTTGTTTGATGATGAAGACAACCTGCCTGATGATTCTGTCGTAATTAAGAACGATCAGTTCAGTTTTACGTTGAAAAATGACAAATCTCCGGCTGTATATGCTCTCATCCTGCAGGATGTGAACTATCCCATGTTGTTTGTATCCGGTAAGGAACCTATCACTTTTACTACTGCAGTAGCCTCTTTCCCTATGGCAGAGGCAGTGAAGGGTAACGAAGACACTAAGGCAATGCAGGCTTATCAGAAGGCATTTGATCCTTTGATAAAACAAGCTATTGCCCTGAATGCAGAGGCTGCTGGCATACAGGGAGATGATGAGGCTGCGAAGGGGGCTTTCCGTAAAAAGGCAGATACCTTCAGTGATGCGGTAGTGAAAACGGGAAAAGATTTTATCAAACAACATCCGGGTAATATTGCCAGCCTCTGGCTGTTGATCAATGAACTACGGACAAGGGTAGATCCGGCAGAGTTTGAGCAGCTGCTGGGATCAATGGATAAGTCCATGCAACAGGGCAAGTATGGCAAAATGGCCGGTGAATACCTGAAAAGTACAAGAGCGAACGCCCTGGGCATTGCTGCCGGCGATTTTGTACAGGAAGATGTAAATGGAAAACTGGTAAAATTGTCTTCTTTCCGGGGTAAATATGTGCTGGTAGATTTCTGGGCCAGCTGGTGCGGTCCCTGCCGTCAGGAAAACCCCAATGTAGTACAGGCTTATAACAAATTCAAGGATAAGAACTTTACCATCCTGGGGGTATCCCTGGATGAGGATAAATCCCGGTGGCTGCGGGCTATTGACCAGGATAAGCTCTCCTGGACACATGTATCTGATCTGCGGGGATGGGGAAATGAGGTAGCACAACAGTATGGGGTACAGTCTATTCCAGCCAATTTTCTGGTAGATCCCAAGGGAAATATTGTGGCCCGTAATCTCAGGGGCAAGGCGCTGGAGGAAAAACTGGCGCAGTTGTTGAAATAGCCGTTTATCACATTCCTATTGATATTAACCCGGCATTTCACCAATTTTGTTATTCGTAAAAATAAAAACCAATGAAGAGATCAATCCTGGCTGCGGCACTTTTAGTTCCCGCAGTCCTGTTTGCACAGGATAAAAAGGCAGGTAAGCCTTTTACCATACAAGGTACCGTGACACATGAACAAAAGCCAGCTAAAGTTTTTTTAAGAATGCGCAAGGGTGGAGAGAATGTGATAGACAGCGCGTTTGTTAAAGATGGTAAATTCACTTTTTCCGGTACCCTCGAGGAGCCAACCCTGGCCAGCCTGATGATGGTAGAGCAGGAAGCTGCCAAGACCGTATCCATGAAAAGGGATATGCTGGCGGTTTACCTGGATAAAGGTACTATCAGTATTACTACACAGGATTCTATCAGCAAAGCTACTGTAAAAGGTTCTCCGGCCAATGATGCTTACCTGGCATTAAATACCCAGCTGAAAGAGGTGAATGAAAAAGCAAGTGCTTTACAGAAAGAATACCGTGAGCTGTATCAGGCAAAAGATGAAGAGGGCATGAAGAAGCTGGAAGCTAAGTTTGATGAGCTGGACAATGAGCAGAAAGCAATCATGAAGGATTATCTGAAAAAGGCGCCTGGAACACCTATCGGGATGTATGTTATCAATCAGGTGGCCGGTTATGATATCGTTCCTTCCGAAATAGAGCCAACTTTCAAGAAATTGAGCAAAGAAGCCAGAAATTCTCCTTCTGGTAAAGAATTTGCCAAAAGACTGCAATCTGCAAAGAAAACTGCAGTAGGACAACCGGCACTTGCATTTTCGCAAGCTACCCCAGAGGGTAAAATGGTGGGCCTGGATGCTTTCCGTGGTAAATACCTGCTGGTAGATTTCTGGGCCAGCTGGTGCGGTCCCTGCCGTCAGGAAAACCCTAACGTGGTAAAGGCTTACGAGAAGTTTAAAGACAGAGGTTTTGATATCCTGGGTGTTTCCCTGGATGATAATAAAGACAAGTGGCTGAAAGCAGTAGAAGCTGATAAGCTTGCCTGGACACATGTTTCTGACCTGAAAGGCTGGAAAAATGCAGCGGCCGACCTTTACGGTGTACGTGCTATCCCCCAGAATGTGCTGATCGATCCAAAGGGAAAGATCATTGCTAAAAACCTGCGTGGAGAAAAGCTGGAAGAAAAGTTGGAAGAATTAATGAAATAAAATAACTGGGTTAATAAAATGAAAAATGCCGTTCCGGATAAAACCGGAGCGGCTTTTTTTTGTGTTTTAAAAATAAATTTGCATTGTTACGAAATGTTCGTAGATTTATGAAACAATCGTAATGCTAAACTGTATTGATCATGGAAAAGTTAACGCAACAGGAAGAAGCGGCAATGCTGGCCATCTGGAAAGCAGGAAAAGGGCTGGTAAAAGATTTCCTGGAAGCACATGCTGCTCCGGTACCGCCTTATACCACCCTTGCCTCTACTATTAAGAACCTGGAGAAAAAGGGATACGTAGAAAGCCGGAAAATTGGTAATGTTTATGAGTATACACCGGTCATTGTGGAAGAAGAGTATAAAAAGCGGTTTATGCATGGATTCGTAAAAGATTATTTCGAAAACTCTTATAAAGAGCTGGTTACTTTTTTTGCTAAAGAGAAAAATATCAGCCCGGAAGAGCTAAAGGAAATCATCCGCATGATCGAAAAGGGATAGGTTTTTATTACGTGTTTTATAATCTGTTATAGCCATGGTTCCTGCTATTCTCATATATCTGCTAAAGGCGAATATAGCACTTGCATTGTTCTATATCGCTTATCGCCTGGTATTGCGTCGGCTTACCTTTTATACCTTAAACAGGTTCTTCTTACTGGGAGGGATTATATTTTCTTCCCTGTTCCCCTTAATAGATATCACCACATTTGTGGAAAAACATGAACAGCTTTCAGGTACGGTGGAGACTTATGTGCCCGACTTTGAAGCCTTGAAAGCGCAGGTAGGCACCACTTTTACCATATGGCATCTGCTCATCTACATTTTCTGGACAGGAGTATTGATGATGGCTTTCCGGTTGGGGATGCAGTTGCTATCATTGCTGAAGATACACCGCAAAACAGAAACCCGTGTGATTGCTGATCAAACGGTAAAGGTGATGAGTAAGCCGGTAAACCCTTTTTCCTTTTTCAGATTCATCTATATTAACCCCTCTCTGCATAGTCCGGAAGACTTACGGGCAATTCTGCGTCATGAGCAGGTGCATGTCAGGCAGTGGCATACCGCGGATGTATTGCTGGCGGAGCTGAACAATATTTTCTATTGGTTTAATCCCGGAGCATGGCTGATGAAGCTGGCTATCCGCGAAAACCTGGAGTTTATCACAGACCGCTACATGCTGCAACAGGGCGTAGACAAAAAAATGTATCAGTACAGTTTAATAAAAGTAAGTGGGATCCCATATGCGACGGCCATCGCAAACAACTTCAATTTCTCTCACTTAAAAAACAGGATCATGATGATGAACAAAAAACACTCTTCCAGATATCACCTGCTGCGCTATGTAGTATCGGGGATGATAGTGGGAGGAATTGTGTTATCACTCAATTACAGCAAGGCTGGTGTGGCCTTCGGGAATATCCCGGCAGTAGGCGCGGATACCATTCCGGGTGTGATCATGCCGCCGTCCCCACCTCCACCTCCACCACCTGCTCCGGCTCCAGCTCCACCACCACCAGCTCCACCAGCACCGAAGGCGCCATCTGCAATGGGTATTGGTATGAAGTTAAAAAAAGGAACACCGCGCCCGATGATTATCATCGATGGCAAAGAGCAGCCTTATGAGATGATGGAAAAGATGAATCCGGATGAAATTCAAAGTGTGTCTGTATTCAAGGATACCGATGAAATGAGGAAACAGTATAAGGATGCTAAAAATGGTGTGGTGATAATTGTTACAAAAAAAGCCGCTGCACAAATTGAAGCACAAAAAACTAAACCCACCATCACACTTCGCAGGAATAATGTCCTGGGGCAGGATAATTCCCTGGACAGTGTCTTATTCATTATCGATGGCGTTAAAGCCAGTAAAACTGAGATAGACAGAATGGACCATTCAACAATTGAGTCAATGAATGTATTGAAAGGAGAAAGTGCTACTTCCCTATATGGCTCAGGAGGGAAACACGGGGTCATCCTGGTCACTACCAAAGTCAATAAAAACAAAGACACTACACATACCATGACGCCGGTAGATGTAGTGCCCTAAAAAACACTTGCTGGAAATAATACGGTACTATTTATCTTTTACGCACCGGAATCCCAGGTTAGACAAACCTGATTCCGGTGTTGTTTTCATACGGGCAGATACCCTATATCCCCGGCAATATTCATCACTGCACATAAAAGAACCTCCCCGGATAACATGTTTGGGCGTGCCCGGATCAGCGGGGTCAAAGCCATGGGCAGGTCCTGCAGGGTTTTTAGTTTGTTTATTGCCTTCCTGGTAATAATTGGCATCGTACCAGTCGGCACACCATTCCCATACATTACCCGACATATCATAGAGCTGATAGCCATTGGGTGCATAGGATTTTACAGGAGCCGTATCATAAAAGCCATCTGTTTTAGTATTACGCCAGGGAAAATTACCATTCCAGGTATTGGCTTTTGCTTTACCGGTGGTTAATGGTTCATCACCCCAGGGATACAGCTGGTTGGAAAGGCCTCCACGTGCAGCATATTCCCATTCTGCTTCGGTAGGCAGCCGTTTGCCCGCCCAACTGGCATAAGCCTGTGCATCATGCCAGGAAATGTGAATAACCGGGTATTGCTCCCTACCAGTGATATTACTACCCGGTCCTTCCGGATGCTGCCAGCTGGCGCCGGGTACAAAAGCCCACCACTGGGATACATCCTGTAAATCTACCGCATGATCGGGAGGTGTGAATACCAGGGAACCGGGCTGGAGCATACTGCTGTCTGGCTCCGGTGAGCCGGCAGGCAATTGTTGCATCAGCTCCTCTTTGGAAATGGGTCTTTCGGCAGTAGTAATATATTTTGTAGCTGCCACGAAAGCTGCAAATTCAGCATTGGTAACTTCATGTTCATCCATCCAGAAGGTATCCACCTGTACCAGGTGTTTAGGGTACTCATCTGGCTGTCCGGTACTATCATCTCCGCCCATCTGAAAACTTCCTCCGGGAATGAGTACCATCTTATTACCGGTGTCTGCCGGAATACTGTCGGTGGCAGGTGGCTGGCTCTTGGTGCCGGTACCCTGGCAGGCATATAAAGCAGCAAAACTGCTCCATACACATATATTAATAATTTGTTTAAATCCTATCATTATCTTTACCCTCGGTTTAATAGCAGTACCAAAAATAACAATAAAATAAGGCGTTTTATAATGCTTCTTTGGGCGCAACAGGAAATATACAGGTACTGGTCCTGCATCTTAACAATTTCATAATAGATAGTTCAATCAAAGTATTGTAAACTGCAGGGCATGGCATATACACCACCCTTTACCCGGGAGGATTTCGGGGACGATTTTTTATGGGGGATCACTATCTCTGCCTTTCAGAATGAAGGGGCTGCTGAGCACGATGGCAAAGGCGCCTCTATCTGGGATGTTTTTACCAGCCGTAAAGGAAAAATAAAAGATAAAAGTCATGCCCGGGTGGCCTGCGACTTTTACAACCGCTATACACAGGATATCCTGCTGGCGAAGCTAATGGGCTTTACCGTATTTCGCTTTTCTATTTCATGGGCGAGGATTATGCCCACAGGTACAGGAGCGGTTAATCCTGCCGGCCTGGCCTATTACCACCGGATCATTGACGCCTGTCTTGAACTGGGGCTTGAACCCTTTATCACCCTATATCATTGGGATCTGCCACAATCGCTGGAGGCAAAAGGCGGATGGTGTCACCGGGGAACCGTCTTTGCTTTTGCTGAATATGTAAGTGTCTGTGCCCGGGAATATGGGAATAAAGTAAAGAACTGGATAGTATTAAATGAGCCTTTTGGCTTCACGGCATTGGGCTATATGCTGGGAGTACATGCACCGGGGAAATTTGGCCTTTCCTATTTCTTACCCGCGGTACATCATGTAGTGCTGGCACAGGCGGAAGGCGGCCGGGTAATACGGGAGGAGGTGAGTGGTGCGAATGTAGGGACTACTTTTTCCTGCTCACAAATCATCCCCTATACCCGCAATGAACAGGATATGCGGGCAGCCCGCCGGGCAGATGCTCTGTTTAACCGTATGTTTATTGAGCCATCCCTGGGGATGGGATATCCGGTAGATGACTTTCCCCTGCTAAAAAGAATTGAACGCCGTTATGCACTGTGGCGCGACTGGGATAAGCTGCCTTTTAATTTTGACTTTATTGGCGTACAGAATTATTTCCCCTTAGTAGTACGCCACAATGCTTTTATGCCTGTTTTAAAGGTAACAGAAGTAAAAGCAAAATACCGGAATGTACCCATGACCAGCCTGGGATGGGAAATAAGCGGAGAGGGGATGTATCATATCATCAGGCAGTTTGCAGCGTATCCGGGTGTGAAAAAGCTGATTGTTACCGAAAGTGGAGCAGCCTTTAATGATATGCTGGAAAACGGGCAAATAAATGATACCGACCGGATCAGCTATTTCCAGGAATACATAGGGGCGGTTTTAAAAGCCAAAAAGGAAGGAGTGCCCGTAGATGGTTATTTTGCCTGGACACTAACGGATAATTTTGAATGGGCCGAGGGATATCGCGCCCGCTTTGGCCTGGTACATGTGAATTTTGAAACTCAGCAAAGGATTATTAAAGCCTCCGGCTATTGGTTCCGGAAGCTGTTAAATGGTATTTAAAATACTCCCTTAGTCTTCGCCAACTTTTCGTGTGAAGGTAACCGTTAACCAACCCCCACTTCTCCCCAACAAACACAATCGATTGTTGTAAACGAATTGTAAACGCACTTAGGTAAAAAAACATCAGTGATAGTGAAACGGCTATGAACATTTGTGTTAATATGTTGTTAACTTTAGGAAAGGCTATTGCTAAATCGTTTAGAGCAAATGAGAAGAGCAGATCATTTTTTCAAGACGCTATCATTTTATTAGCCGGCATTTGAGCTTGAGCAACCAATTAACATCAACCAATTATTTATTGTTATTCTAAAGTAAAACTTAAGATGTATGTGGTCAAAAAATCCATCCTTCAGGAGGACATTATCCCTGTTCCTGCTAATGTGTTGCTGTGGCACAGCATTAGCACAAAACGTAAAGGTTACCGGCCGTGTAACAGCCGGAGGCGCTCCTTTACCAGGCGTATCTGTATTGGTAAAGGGCACCACTACGGGGACAGCCTCAGACCAGCTGGGTAATTATTCCATTAATGTACCCGGCAATGGTACCCTGGTTTTCACTTTCATCGGGTACCTGAAAAAAGAAATAGCCGTAAACAACCAAACCACCATTAATGCCGTATTAGAAGAAGACAACAAACAATTGGGCGAAGTAGTAGTAACGGCACTGGGAGTCAAAAAAGAAAAGAAACAACTGGGGTATTCCATCACTGATTTAAAAGGCTCCGACCTGGCAGTCACCAATGAAGTAAACCCCATCAATGCCTTACAGGGCAAGGTGGCTGGCGTGCAAATTGACCAGGGCGCCGGCGGTTTGTTTGGTAGCAGCAAGATATTGATCCGTGGTAACTCTACCCTGGGCAACAACAACCAGCCCATTTTTGTAATTGACGGAGTGATCATGGACAACAATACCTTCAACGGTACCGGACGCGATTTTGGTAATGACCTGAAAAACCTCAACATGGAAGACTTTGAAAGTGTATCCGTGCTGAAAGGATCTGCTGCTGCGGCCTTATATGGTTCGAGGGCTATCAACGGGGTAATACTGATCACCACCAAAAAAGGACGTGCACAAAAAGGAATAGGCGTAAACGTTAATCAAACCTTCAGCGTATTCCAGCCTTATTCCGGTCCAGACTTTCAAAACGAATATGGCGGTGGAACCGTAGGCGATTTCTATACCGATTTTCGTGATCCTAACTATAAGTCCAACGAGCGCTGGAGGACCAAAGTATTTCCAACAGACCCTGCTACCGGAAAGCCCTATATAGACCGGCAAAAGGGAAGGGAACTGGAAAACTGGGGGCCCCGCTTTGCAGGACAGGAAGTGATCAACTATGATGGTACCCCGACCAGGTACGTAGCACAACCCAATAACTTCCTGGATGCTTTCAGAAACGGACATGCTACTATTACCAACGTATCTATGGATGGTGGCAACGACCGCTCTACCTTCCGGTTGTCTTATACCCGCGATCAGAGTACAGGGGTGGTATACAACAACAACCTGCTGAAAAATGGGTTTAGCCTGCGGGTTACACATACGCTGAACAGCTTTTTAAGTGCGGATGTAAGTGCAGACTATACTTCTTTTGAAGGAAAGAATCCGCCAAGACTGGGCGGACTGGATGCTTTTGCTTCCTATAATTTTGGTAAGCTCTTTACCTGGCTGTTACCACGTAACTATGATACTAAATACTGGATGCAAAAAGATAAATACACCAGTCAGTTTGGTGGTGTACCTGATGTAAACAATCCCAATGAAACAAACCTGGTTCCGGAGTCCCGTTTCTGGTTTAATCTGTTTGAAAACAATTACATCCAGCGCGAACAAATGGTGCGTGGCCGTATTGCATTAACAGCTACTCTTACCAGCTGGGCCAAATTGCAGCTGGAAGGAAACATTAATAATGTATATACCAAGAATGAAAATAAAGAACTGGGACAACTGGCCGATTTCAAAGGTGGGTTGTATGGTCTGGGGCATACCAGTAAGGAAAGTTATTTCATGAAATGGATGCTCATGATGAATAAAACGATCAACCGTGATCTGGAACTCAATGGGTATATAGGTGGTGAAACACAAAACTACCGGACTACCTATAACTATAGTGAAACCAGGGGAGGGCTAAGTTATCCGGGCAACTATTTCATCGCGAACTCTATTGATAAGCCGTTTACAGAAGGCGGACTTAAATACAGAAAGGTATTTAATTCCCTCTATGCAAGTGCAGACCTGGCTTATAAAGGCCAGCTCTTCCTGCAGGCTACTTTCCGTGGCGACTGGTCTTCTGCACTTACTTATTCTGATGGTAGCGGTAATAATTTTTATAACTATCCGGCAGTCAGCTTATCCTGGTTGTTCTCTGAAACCTTTAAAATGCCGGAATGGATCTCTTATGGTAAATTGAGAGGAAACATCGCTGCATTGGGTAAGGATACAGATCCATTCAGTATTAATCCCGGATTTCAATTCAGCGGGTATACATATGGTAATGGCCGTGACCTGCCTTATTCCACTTATAGCCGGTACCTGGATCCTATCAATGGAAAGTTCATCGGGCTGAATGCCAATCTCAAACCGGAAAGGAAAATAGCCAAGGAAGTAGGATTGGAAATGCGCTTCCTGAAGAGCCGTTTGGGTCTTGATGTATCCGTGTACCAGGATAATACCCGTAACCAGATCCTGGATATTACCACTCCTCAGGAATCCGGACTGGATGGTATCCTGATCAACGCAGGTAATATACAGAACAAGGGTATTGAGATCATGGTGGATGCTACTCCGGTAAAAACCAAAAACTTTGAATGGAGCACCAACCTTAATTATTCCCGCAACCGTAACCTGATTGTAGATCTCTATCCGGGCAGAACAGAATTTGATCTGGGAGCCAACATCGGTGAGATCAGCACCTGGGCTATCGTGGGTAAATCATACGGTACCTTACGTACGCGTATTCATTCCAGCCCTTACCAGGCGGTGGATGCCAACGGAAAACCCATAGCAGATCCCAATAACGGAAAACCATTGTTGGCATGGCGGGATGATGGCAGAACAGGATTCCCGGCCCGTAGTAATGTGCTCCAGGATGTAGGGGATATCAATGCCAGGTTCCGTGGTGGATGGGGTAATACTTTTACCTATAAAGGATTTTCACTAAATGTCTTGCTGGATGCAAAAATAGGTGGCGACTTCGTATTGCTCACTTATCGTTACGGTACCCACACCGGGGTATTTCCTAACACGCTGGCAGGCAGGGATGCTGACCATGGCGGTATTACCTGGACCAGCAAGTATCCGAATGATGGCGGCACTTATGATGATGGGGTGATCCCGGATGGTGTATTTGCACCCGGCACCAAAATCACACAACCAGACAATACACAGGTAGATGTAGGGGGAATGAGTTATGCGGATGCTTATAAAGCAGGTTATGTAGAGCCTTCACATGCACCGCAATATTACTACCGCTATGGCTCTTCTTCTACCGGCGTAGCTGATTTCTGGATCAAGGAAAATTCCTGGATATCTTTAAGACAGGTATCGCTGAGTTATCGTTTCCCTGCAGCTATCTGCAATAAACTAAAACTGAATGCACTCAGTATTGGGGTAGTAGGACGCGACTTACTTTATTTGTACAACACCCTGCCATATAATTACAATCCTGCATCTAATAATTCCAATAACACGGCTTACTCAGGGGAGGAAGGTTTCCTGCCTATGACACGCTCCATTGCGGGTACTATCCGCGTTGCATTCTAAACAAGCACCTGAACGGAATTTTTAGTGTAAATAAAAAAGAAGCATCATGAAAAAACTACTGCATCAATATATACGCATCCTGCCGGTGATCCTGTTACTGGGTACTGCCTCCTGTACCAAAAACTTTGGGGATATCAATACCAGCCCCAGCGTGGTAGTAACGCCGGATATTAAATTCCTCCTGAGTTATTCAGAGGATAAAATGGTCACCTATCAGGGAGGAGAGTGGGTGTATGAATCCATGGAACAACTATTTCGTTTTACCCAGCATGTTACCTCCAGCCCTTACGAAATCACAAGTAACGTAAATGCCCGGTACCGTAACTTTTATATGAATGTATTGCCCAATCTGTTGGAGATAAGAAGACAGATAGATGCCAGAACGGATAAGGACAAATACCAGAAAATGAAAGCGGTGACTTATGTATTGCAGGTGATGAATGGGATCAAGGTAACAGATATGAATGGGTCAATACCTTATACAGAAGCTGATCAGGGACGTTATGAGAAAAATTACAGCCCGGTATATGATCCGCAACAGGCCCTGCTGGATACCTGTCTGGCACAACTGGACCTCGCTATTAATATGTTATCTGCTGCAGATGTGCCTTTGGAACAAACCTATGGGGACGCAGATATATTTTACAGCAGCAACTGGGCCAAATGGATAGGCCTGGCCAATACGCTGAAACTGCGTATCGCTGCCCGGCTGGAAATTGTGGATAATGCAAAATGTAAGCAGATCTTCCAGCAGGTGATGCAAAATCCTACCGGGGCTATCAGCAGCGATAACGGACAGGTAAAGTTCATGAACCCCACTTATTCTGCCTTTGGTGGTGGTGGAGACATCGACTATCGCAGCCGCAGGTTTGCTACCGCTTCTATCATGAAATTCCTCAAGTCCGTAAAGGACCCCAGGTTACCCATCTATTTTGATAAGAACGATCTGATAGGTACCTATAAAGATACTCTGACTAAATATGGAGCTACACTGCCGGCATTTATTAACCCGGCTGATCCGCTGATCATGTACCAGGGAGGTCCGGCCGACTGGACCACCAATCCTACCGTAGCAGCTTATTTCAGTAATGCGTTCCAGGTGGGAAATACCAATGCTGGTAATAAAGTGACGAACTATTTCCTGATGTCGCCTATCAACAGAAAGTTCTTTTCACCTAAACTAAATGGTGCTACGGATAATTTCCTGGCGGTAGAAGTAACCTACGCTGAAACCTGCTTTTATATAGCAGAGTTTATTCAGAAAGGATATGCGGGAGGCGTGGATACCAAGGGCTCTGCAGCCGACTGGTATAAGAAAGGGATTACCTCTTCTATTTTAACCATGAATGAAATAGCAATTGCTGCCAAATCCACAACAGCAGGTTTTGCTACAGATGGCAGTACCGAGATTAATGCTTACCTGACTAATCCGGCTGTGGCGCTGAACGGTACCAATGACCTGGAGCGTATCTATATCCAGCAATACCTGAACTTTTACAGGCTGGGTAATGAAGCCTTCGTATTTTGCCGCCGTACAGGCTATCCTAAACTGGGCTCTGCTTATTATGCACGGGAAGTGTTTAATGAAGTCATCCCTAGGCGTTTCTGGCTGGATGATCCCGGAGAAGTAAATCGTGCCAACTGGGCCAAAGCCTTACAAGACCAAGGATTTACACCTAACGCACAGGATGTGCCTACCCTGAGTAAGGAACGGATCTGGTATGATAAAACCGCACCGGATTTCGGAAAAGGTAATTAATACCCGGACGAAAATTGAGATGGGTAAATAATATAAAAGCGGCTGCCAGGGATGACAGCCGCTTTTCTTTTTGGATGGTGGTACAATCAATAACTTTTCCCGGTAACCATTAGTCATATTGTTTTTTAATAAACCAGATATCACGCAGGGTGAAATGGAAAATTGCATTTACATAATTTTCTTTGACCAGCCCGGCAGCGTTGGTACCCCGTTGGCCCACTTCCAGCCCAACATAATAATTGATCCTGCCGGAACGATTGGGAACAGATGCTCCTATTGTGCCTGAAATATCTTTGATCTGGTTGTTTTTGATCACCAGGTAAGATTTATTATAACTGAATCCTGCCTGTAAGGATACGCCATCCATAGGCATGTTGTAATAATATCGTTGAAAAGTATACTCCACACCTCCGGAAAACCGTTCCCCATCTGTTACGGTATATCCTGACGTTTTGTTGTTCAGTCCGCTCCATTGCTGCCGCCGGTAATCTGCTACCCAGGTAATAGGCCCGTTGTTGAGGGATAGCCCTAATCCTATCTGGGCGGGCAACTGGAATTTTTCCCTGGGAAGATCTTCCTTGTAGGAGGAGATGTCCTGATCATTCCGGATATTGATAGTTTGCTGCAGCTGCAGGTTTGTATTGAAACGGTAGGTAAGCCCCAACCCCAACTGCCAGTCTTTTATCTTACCGCTGTATTGCAGCCCAGCTGTAAAATTGGTGTTAAAGGTATATTTGTTGAAATCGGTGAATAATGTATCTGATCCAAAGTTCTCTGTACTGTTGATCGGGCCAAATAAAAAAGCGGTAGAAACACCGGCGGAAAAGTTTTTGGACAACTTAAATCCATTGGAAATAAACGCCCGGTTTATGCCACCATTGCCCTCTGTAGTACCTGTAACGGCAGTAGGGGTACCTGCAATATATTTGTTGGAGAGGAGCTTGTAGTCTACCGTGCTAAATGGTGTTACCCCTGCACTGGCTCCCCACCAGTTATTAACCCTGAACCCGATTGCCAGTTTTTTAAAGTTGATATCACCTGCCTGTTGTGACATATTACTGCCGGTATATTGTACCGTTTGTCCGCGCAGTGCCAGGTCCAGTAAAAAGTTCTGTCTGGGTATAGCTGCGTAGGAAGCTGGATTTAATTCATTCAGGTAGCCAAGTGATTTCCGGGCAATACCGGCGCCACCGGTGCCAAAATTACGGCCGTAATCTCTTTCTTCCAGGTCGCCAATGCCATAAGCAGAATATAGGGAATTAATACCCTGCTGTGCATATGCGGTTTGCCCTATCATTAGCAGCAGGTAACCGCTGCATAAACCGGTGTATAACTTTATCCGCATGTTAAATGATTCCTTCATTACAATTATTTATACGACAGGTAATACACCTGGATCTTTATCCTGTTGGTTTTATTCTTCTGGTCGCCTATAATGGTCCGGTCCAGCCGGGTACGGGCATCATAGGCGGAAGGGATCAGTACCAAACCACGGGTGGTATAATTGGTACTGTTTATTTCGTTGATGCAATACCGTGTAATGTCGTAGGTGTAGGCTGTTTTTTCATGCAGCATATTATCTATCACCAGGTTGCCGTATTGTGCATAGCCGTTCACAGGGTCCGGCAAAGTATCCGTTACCATGTTTTTATTATTGGCTGCACATAAGGTGAGCCGGTAAGGCAGCTGATAATCATTGTAGGTACCTGCAATGGGTGCCACTACCAGCGATGCCTGTATCAGCTTAAAATACTTGCTGACAGCAGGTAATGATTTGAGGTAGGGAATGTCTATCCGTGTTACTACACCTGTAATGGCTTGTATAAAAGTGCTGTTGCCGGTTGCATCGGATAAAAGTCCATCCACGCCGGGAGCAAGGGATGATAAGGCTGTACCGGTACGGTCTGCCTGTATCCTGTTGAATTGTACCTGCGGATTGTACAAGGTGAAATCAATGTATTTTTTTTCTACATCCAGTCCATCGAGGTGATAATGCAGCCGCATGATCACCGTGCTTTCGCTACCCTGAAATCCATTTACCAGGGTACTGTTGGTACCGGCCTGCAGTGCAAGCCCCTGGAGGTATTCCTGGAAATTATTCTGGCTGGATACTTCGTCAGCCTTGTTTTTAAACAGGTCAAAAATCTCAGCGCCTTTAGCGTCAGACATTTTTATATGCAGCAGCGTATCTACGTTAGGGCGTATTATGCCATTGAAAGTACCTAAGGTGGTACTACCGGTAGCAAAGTTGCTGGTGTTGTAGAGATAATAATTATCCGTACTGGGCTGTATTTTTTCCAATACCGGAAACACCTGGATCTCCTGGGTAGTAGTAGAGTCGCCATAGACAAACCCATTAGGTTTTATCAACAGTTCCAGGGAATCATACAGGGCTTTGGTTTCCAGGGTATTAGCCGGCAGCTTCAGCTGGAAGAAAGTACCGGCAGTAATTTTTCCGAAAGAGGGATCCTGCTTTTGTCCTATCAGCAGGGTGGCCTGGTTGGAGGTGATCACTGAGTCGAGCTGTATGGTACGCATATCTACGGTAAGCGTATCCGTAATCGTATAATTGGTTTCGTCTGGTGTTGCTATAATATTATCATAAGTAAAGCCCTTTTTTTCGCAGGAAGTGGCAGTAGTGGCCAGCAAGGCGTATAGCAGGTATCTGCTGCGCCGGTGAGTATAGATGGTATTCATTAATCGGTGCATGGTACTGTTCATGGTGCGCAATTTTAGACAGGTTAGATACTTTCTGCCGGTTTAATATGCCAATGGCAATATTTTATCGACGAAACAGTTTATCTGCTCTTTATGGCTCCCGGAGGGGGCTTTGGGCGGTGGGAGGGCAAACAAAGGAACTGGCAGATGAAAAACAGGTCTTTATCCTGTAAAAAGGGGGGTGTATCTATTTCCAGTTTGTGGGAATGCTTCCACGGATAATTTTGGTCACAGTAAAAACTGAATTGATAATGCGTTATTTAAAGGGTTATTGCATACTACTGGTAGCTTCCATGGCTGCCTGTTCAAAAGGAAGTACTACAACAGAACTGGCAGGTAACTGGATGTCAAGGGCTGAATTCAGAGGTGTGGCGCGGAGCGCTGCCGTAGCATTTGTGATTGATGATAAAGCTTATGTAGGTACCGGCTATGACGGAGAAAAACGTTTACAGGACTTCTTTGTGTATACCCAGGCAGATAACCAGTGGAAACAAATAGCCGACTTTACAGGTGCTGCACGTACTAATGCGATAGGGATGGCGATAAAAGGGAAAGGATATGTAGGGACAGGTTATGATGGGACTAAAAAATTAAAGGATTTCCTGGAATATGATCCGGCAACGAACGCCTGGACACCCAGAGCGCCCTTTGGGGGCAGCGCCAGAATAGGGGCTGTTGCATTTTCTGTGCTGGATAAAGGTTATGTGGGTACGGGTAATGATGGTAATTACCTGATAGATATGTGGAAATATGATCCCGATACGGACAAGTGGACAGAGGAAAATACATTTAACAGCGGCAAACGAACCAATGCGAGCGCTTTTGTGATCAACGATAAAGCTTATGTATGTATGGGCACCAATAACAATAGTTATGTAACCGACTTTTACGAGTTTGATCCTGTTACCACCAAGTGGAAAGAGCTGCGCAAAATTGATAATGTAAGCGATGAAACCTATGATGATAATTACAACTTCAAAGGAAGTAATGCAGCTGCATTTGCGATGAATAACAAAGGATACATCTGTACCGGCTTAAAAGGAAGTGGCAGCTTGTCTACAGCCGTATGGGAATATGATCCGGTAAATGATAGCTGGACACAACGCCGTGACTTTGAAGGGGCAGCCCGTACAGATGCGGTGGGATTCAGTATAAAGAACCGGGGGTATGTGATGCTGGGCAGTAGTTCCAATCTGCCGTTTGACAACATGTTTGAGTTTGATCCTTTAGCTACTTATAATAAAAATGATTAAGCGTAATAAGGTTATCATAACGGGGCTGTGTTTGATGGTGGTGTTGTGTATTGTCTGTGTACAATACCGCCGTTTGGACACTGCAAAAAAGGTTACCGCAATGGCAGATGCTATTGCGGTAACTCCGTTTCAAACGGGTAGTGGATGGGGATATAAAGTGAGCATAGGTGGAAAGCCCTTTATTAATCAGGATATTATTCCGGGATTGCCGGGGAATATCTCCTTTTCTTCCAGGGAAGACGCATTGCGGGTAGGGCTGAAAGTGGCAGAGAAATTAAAACAGCAGGAAATACCTGCAGTGAGCAGGGAAGAATTAATAGCTATGAAAATAACGGCAGCTATGAAGTAGGGATGCTTTTATAGAAATATTAACACGGTGTTAGGAGTTGTTAACAATTCTTAGCACAGGAATTGTTTTGCTATATAAACAGTATTCGCCTGAGCTAAATTTTAACATAAGCTTTAAAACTATTAACAAATTTTAACACCCGCTTAACCTCCATGACCGTAAGTTTATCGTGCGAATAATCTCCATGGTAAACTTTAAGAAACTGTCTGCTAATCGTCCGCTTATCATTATCCTGCACATACTGGGATGGTCATGCTTTTTATTCTTTCCTTTTTTTCTTTATCGCATACAGATATTACATAAAGCCTTTTTTATAAAAGAGCTGATAGATAATCTTTTCCTGATCGGGATTTTTTATCTCAATATCTATGTATTGATTCCCCGGCTATTTACAGGTAAGAAGATTGCGCTTTATTTTGCCAGCATATTGTTGCTGGTCGCATTTATTACCATGCAGCAAGCATTCATGGACTATTATTTTTTCAAAACCTTTTTACCCACCGGTACAGCTGTTACCATTAGTGCCGACAAAAAAATGGTGTTCAAAGAAGTAACAGAAAGACCCCCTGGTCCGTTTACACGATATAAAAGATGGCGTCATCCGGAAGAAGAAGCATTACCCGTAATGGTAAATGACCTTTCCCTTGCACCGGTAATGCCTGTTACGCTTACGCAGGCGGCGCCCGTTATTCCGGCCATCCCTTTTCCTTATATCCATAAGGAAGGCAGGGATTCTGTGCTGGAAAGCAGGGTAATTCCCCGGCTGGCACCGGGGCCTCGCATTGCAATGATGGACGGGGCTTCTTACTGGCGGTACCTGTTTTTTCCGGAAGTATTACGGAGGTCAGGATTCTTCGCCTTGCTGATGTTGTTCATGAGCGGATTTATTAAAATAGCTTTTGAATGGTTTAAAAGCGAAAAACAAAGAGAAGCATTAAAAGTAGAAAAACTGAATGCAGAGTTAAAGTTCCTTAAATCGCAGATCAATCCTCATTTTTTGTTTAATTGTCTCAATACCATCTATTCCCTGGCGCATAAAAACTCGGGAGAAACAGAACATGCTATACTGAAGCTGTCTACTATTATGCGCTATATGATCTATGAGTCAAATGAAGCCCGTGTACAGCTGCAACAGGAGATAGATTATCTGAAAGACTATATAGATATACAAAGATTACGGTTGTCTAATAACGTAAATATTGATTGTGAAGTAAGTGGTGATGCAGCTGGTTTAACTATTGAGCCCATGCTGCTGGTACCTTTTGTAGAGAATGCCTTCAAGCATGGGATCAGCTATACAGAACATTCATTTATAGCAATAAAAGTAACGATAGCGGATAATATGATAAGATTAATGGTAAAAAACAGCCTGTTTAAACAGCGTGTAGCAGAACGTGGTGGTATAGGTTTACAGAATGTATTAAAAAGACTGGACCTATTATATGAAAATGAACATGTCATTGATATAACAGAATTGGAACATGAATTTATTGTTGATCTAAAAATTGTGTTGAAAAA